>NZ_BAEX01000036.1 GCF_000246945.1 Myroides injenensis M09-0166 | reverse complement strand
ATTAGTTAAATAATAAAATATAACTAATAAAATTCACTATTTACCTAATACAAAAGCAATATAAATAAAGAAAAACTCCTAACATTATTAATAACCTAAAATCATTGTTTCTCTTTTTTTCTATTATCTATGCTAAAGAATAAAGATAATAGCAATAAGACAGCAATAGTAATATTAATTATTTTCCACCACGCCCCTCCTATTGATAAATCATAAAAAGGCTGAAACACAATAATTAAGCCTATATAAGTGAATACCTCTATTAATTTCTTATTGATATGTGAATTATATGCTAAAATACCAAAAGCGACAATAACTATAAAACTTACCAGTCGATAAAAATCTGGAGGCATTGAGAAAACCGTTAATATTAACAGTAAAGCCACAATAATCTTTAATGCTTTTTCCATAACTACTTGTTTTTAAGATTTAGGTAAAAATACATTCAATGGTAATCGATGAAAGCAATTATTCCTACTTCTATCAGCAAAATTGTAACTTATAAAAGAAGAAATATTATTACTCTATCTAAATTAAGAATAATGAAGTTCAAAAACAATTAGATTCAACTTTAATTATTATTATTTTTAACTATAATCAACTATTTTACAATAAGATATAAAAAACAAAGCACCATATTATAAAAGTAAAAACACCCCATTTTTAGTATAAAATGGGGTGTTTCATATAATAATTACTTTCTTTAATCCCAACTATTATCAGTTGAAATTGCGTATTTTCCTCCGCCTGTAAAATACAAAGCGACCGCTATTAAAATATACATCCCTAAAAGTTCTACTTTCCATCCTCCATTATCATTTAAGCTAAAAATATCACTGCTCTGCGCCAGTAGCATTGCTGTCAAACAATTAATAGCAAAAACAGCAGCAACTATTCGTGTTCTAAACCCTATTAACAACAATAACGGTGCTACGACCTCACCTATATACACCCCATAACCAAAAACACTAGGTAATCCTTTTGATACAAGTAATTGTTGTATAAAATCTATACCGTGTACTAATTTTCCTATACCATATAATAGCATGGGACCTCCTATTGCAATGCGGCTTATTAATAAACCAATGTTTACATTTCGATTCATATCTCTATCTATTTAAAATTAACTTTAAAAAATGCACCTACGTTTTCAAGATGATGCCAACTATTGTTGAATTGCTCTAAATTCACTCCTATACCGTAAGCAATATTTGCGTTTTTTAGCCCTAAGCGTATGTGTTGAAATCCTCTTGTATATTCATGCTTATCCATATTACCTACTGCTGAAATTCTAAATAATGCTTGGTAATCTTTTGTAAGACGTGGTGTGTATTCAAGTAATAAACTTTGTTCTAACGTCCAGCCAGCTTGATAAGTAGCGCCTATACCATACATAAAAACAAAGTCTTTTTTTACAATTTGATATTGTAGTGAAGTAGTAAAAAACTTACCTGGATTCTTTACCCCAAAGCCTATATTCGCAACAAAGCTTTTGTTGAGCTGATAAGCCAAAGTATTGCGAATGAAGAAAATATTGTGATTGTCTTCTTTGTATTCAGAATCAAACAACGTCAAATTCTGCAATTTCAACCGTTGATTAATTTGATACTGAATCGTATGCGTATAAAAATAAGATCTGTGCCCCGCCATTACCTCTGGCACATAAGAAACAGATTGGGCAAATAGGTAAGAAGAAAAAAGAAGAAAGAAAAGATTAAAAATAAGTGCTGGTTTCATTTAATTACTATCATTTGTTACAAGACAAATGTAGTTGCACTCTATTTCATGATTCTTAAGATAGCTTAAGAAAGACTTTCTAATTGTTTTTTCTTTAAAGAACTTAAGAACTCAGGCGTAACACCTAAATAAGAAGCAATCATATATTGAGGTACGCGTTGCTCTATATTTCTGTAATCTTTTATAAAACGTTGATACCTTGAATAAGCATCAATACTCATATTTTCAAGCGTTCGCTCCTGCAAAGAGACATAAGCCTTTTGTATTTTTTCTCTAAAGAAAGTCGAGATAGCAGGAATACATTGATATATACGCTCCAAATTCTCTCTGCTAATTTGAAAAAATATACATGGCTCTATGGCTTGAATAAATAATGTTGATTCTTTTTGTGCTAAGTAACTATACAGATCATTAATCCACCATTGTTCAATCCCTAATTGTAAAGTATGTTCTTGGCTATTTTCATCGAGATAAAAGCTACGTGCGCTACCCTTTGCGATAAAGCGCATATGTTGTGATAATTGACCTGGCTGTAATAAATACTCTTTTCTCTTTAGTTCGATTACTTCAATTACATCATAAATTACATGCAGTTCTTGCTCTGACAATTCAATTGTTTGCTTTAGATGCCTTTCTAATAGAGGAAAATACTGTTCTTTTAAATTCATGATATTACTAATCAATTAGTATCCCAAAAGTAAAACATTCTAATAGTAATTAAAACATAAAAAAGGCTTCCCTGTTAAGAAAGCCTTTCGATATTCTAAATTACCATTTCCAAATTTGTGGTTCATTCTTCCATATCAATAAACGAAACTCTTCATAAAGATCAGCATCTCCTATCGTATGTGTATCTCTCACTCCTTTTCCAAACTTTAGTTTATGCAAAATACCCGCATAAGTCCCCACCCAAAGCGTTTGTTCATCATCAGATAAAGTCATTCCGTCAATAGTAGAACCCAAAAAGTGTTTCCACAATATCTTTCCTTCTTTATTAATCCCTTTTATATAACCATATGCATCACCTAAGATATAATAATCCCCTTTTGCTACACCTGCATAGACACGCATATTCTCATCTATATACACATAATCATCACTTTCCTCATACGCTTCAACCTCTAGTCCTTCTAACTTTTTAGCATCAACACCAATTGTCACACCATTATAAAAATGACATGAATTAGTGATTAACTGCTCATCATCTTTTGAGAATAAACAATAATGAGGATAGGAAGATTGCGGTCCTACTGAACCTATCTTATTGCCTTCTTCATTAAGAATGGCGTGATCGTAGCATTGATCTCCAACTACTATATATTTATTATCAAATGATAACACAGCATTTTCCATATCAATATCTGCGCTCCAATCTTCATCTTCTGCATCGTATTCGGGATGTATTAATTTGTTTTCCTCTGAGGACAACAAGTAAATACCTGCTGAAGAAACAACTATTACTTTCAGTCCATTATTATAAGGAATCAACTTAGTAATACCTGAACCCTTAATCGCTGCTAAATTAAAAGAGCTTATTTCTTCCCCACCCCATTCTTTAAATGTTGTGATAGAAGTACCGCTGGCAATAGCAATGACAGTCCCTTTGGGAGCTTTCCCTACAGAGGTAATCGATTTATCTAAAACGATCAATTCATCGCCATTGAGTAAACACGCTTGTCTATCTTCATAAGCAGTCCCTACAACAAAAATGATCTTATCATTCTCTAAAAAACAAAATTGAGTAATAGATTGCCCCTTCTCATCAAGCATAGATACAATTGGACTATGAGCAGGTGGAAACTGTCTTCTAAATTCCTCTACCTTATTTTCTCTATTTGCCTCTCTTAATAGCTTTATTACTTTAGTCCCTAAATGTTCTCTGGTATCTTCTGCTTCTTCACCTTTCCAATTTTCCCATCCATGCTTCTCTCCATAAGCAACCATCTCATTGATAGATTGAGCATATTGTTCTCCTTTTTGAAACCACTCTTCCTGTATCTTTTTTATTTCTTCTGTTGTCATTTTATAGCTTTTAATATGTTTTTAAAAATAATTATTTACTATTGAACTACAGAATAAATAACCTCCCTATTATTAGGGAATTTTCCTATACTATTTAGTAGTAATAGAGCGTTCTCCTAAGTTTTCAATTAGGCGGAGTAAATAACCATCGGGATCTAATACTAAAAATTGCTTTTGACCAAACTCTACATCTCCTACTTTATACCATCTTTCTTCTACAGGAATAAACAAATCCCGCTGATTATTATCTAAGCGCATTAGAATAGAATCTAACGCTACAACTTCTATTTGAAAGTTTATTCCCCTACCAAATGGTTTTTCAAGTGGTGCAGTATCCCAACTGTTGTCTTGAGGATTATGCTGTTCTAACATTATTTGTGCATCACCTAATGCTAGATATGCAAAGTGTTCTTCTACTCGCTCATACACGACCTCAAAACCGATAAGATCACACCAAAAATGTAAACTTTTTTTAATATCTGAAACCGCTAGTTCTGGTACTAACGCTGACCACTTCCTATTTTTACTTCTCACAATATTATACTTTATACAGTTTGCAACAAGACTCTTTTGTAGTATTAGGAATCATTAAATACAATCTAAACTTGTTCCCCCTTCATCATCTTATTCCAATATAAATATGGCAATAAATGTTTCTTTAGAATCCATAATCTCCAATGCTCTTTATCGCTATTAAAAATAAGCATCTGTTTAAGTTTAGGATCAGGGATAAACTCATTTTTATAATTAAACTCTGCTAATACCATTTTACCATATCCTGTGACTAATGGACATGAAGAATAACCTAGATAATCTTTATTTGTAGCCATATCTCCTTGCAGTAATTTAATAATATTATCAACGACTATAGGAACTTGCTTTCTAACTGCGGCACCCGTTTTAGCTGTAGGCAATCCAGCTACATCTCCTAATCCAAATATGTTTACATACTTACGATGTTGTAAACTATTTAAGTCCACATCTAACCAACCTGCATCATTAACTAACTTAGAATCTTTGACGAATTGAGGGGCAACTTGCGGGGGTGCTAAGTGCAGAAAATCAAAAGACATTTCTATAACCTCCTTATCTGGTATAGTTACACTTCCATCAGAAATTACAATACAATTGTTACTCGGCATATTCATTTTTTTAAAATATACCTTTCGTTGATCTGCATCAATTTTTATAGGATTGTGAAAAGGTTTGAAATCAATATCATTTCTCTCAATTACTTTCATTAAAGTCTCAGCAATTGGCTTTACACCAAAAATAACACTACCAGGAATGGGAAAATGAACCTTTGTTTCCTTATCAATACCTTTCTTACGAAAATACTCACAAGCTAAATACATTATCTTTTGGGGAGCACCACCACATTTAATTGGAGTATTAGGTTGTGTAAAAATAGCTGTTCCTCCTTCAAATTCCTGCAGAGATTTCCAAGTATATTCTGGATCTATGTAATTACTACAGACTACCCCTTTATCGACAGCGTCTTGCAAGCCCTCTATTAAAGACAAATCATTCACTAAGCCAGGACATACCACTAAGTATTCATAAGTAAGCTGTAATCCGTCTTGAGTATAAACTAAATTCCTTTGCGCATCGACTTCTCCCACCCAATCTCGTATCCATTGAACATTTTTTGGTATTAAATCTTTAGTTTTCCTAATAGTATTCTTTTTATCATAAGCTCCAGCACCAACCAAGGTAAATGCAGGCTGGTAATAATGCTGCTCAGAAGCATCAATAATTGCTATTGTTAAGTCCTGGTTTTTCTTTTTTAATTGTGCCGCTGTCATAATCCCAGCAGTACCAGCACCTATAATGATTACTTTGTAGTGAGTTTTCATCATTAATTAAATTTGTTTGAGTTTCAACACCAAACTATTCATAATAAAAAGCAATTTAAGTAACATTTGTTACACTACTTATTTTTTTTGTAAAAAAAAGAGAAGTGAAAACTCACTTCTCTCAAATAAAATATATTCAATATTTAACTCTTTATTATTCTCCTTTTTTAGCTCTTCTTGAGCGAGCCAATAAAGTATTCTTTAATAACATTGCGATAGTCATCGGACCTACACCACCAGGTACTGGAGTGATAAATGCTGCTTTCTTACTTACCTCATCAAAATCTACATCTCCTGCAATTACGTATCCTCTTGGATTTGTTGCATCAGGTACACGAGTAATACCTACATCTACTACAGTAACCCCATCTTTTACCATATCAGCTTTTAAGAAGTAAGGTACTCCTAAAGCAGAAATAATAATATCAGCCTCCTTAGTGATCTCAGCAATATTCTTAGTACGACTATGTGTAAGTGTAACCGTTGCATCACCTGGATAACCTTTTCTACTTAACAAAATACTCATAGGACGACCTACGATATGTGAACGTCCAATAACAACAACATTCTTACCTGCTGTTTCAACTTTATAGCGCTCAAGTAATTCCATGATTCCGTAAGGAGTAGCTGGTAAAAATGTCTCCATTTCTAACGCCATTCTTCCAAAATTAGTAGGGTGAAAACCATCTACATCTTTATCCGGATCGATTGCTAATAAAATCTTTTGTTCATCGATGTGCTTTGGCAATGGCAATTGAACAATATAACCATCTATTGCGCCATTTTCATTTAATTCTTTGACTTTAGCCAGTAATTCTTCTTCTGTAGTATCTTCTGGCAAAGCCACTAATGTAGATTCAAAACCTACCTTTTCACAAGACTTAACCTTACTCCCTACGTAAGTTAAACTTGCACCGTTGCTTCCAACAAGTACTGCTGCTAAGTGAGGTACTTTTTCACCACGAGATTTCATCTGTTGAACCTCAACAGCAATCTCATTCTTGATATCTTCCGATACCTTTTTTCCGTCTAGTAGTTGCATTTAATAAAAAAATAAGTGTGTTGTTGTATGTAAAATAAAGAAGGTTTAAACTTCATACGAACCTTAAACCTTCTTTTGTATTCTTATTGCATGCCTTTCATTTGCCCCATCATTCTCATCAAATTCTTTCCTTTTGAGCCTTGCATCATTTTCATCATTTTACTCATCTGCTCGAATTGTTTTAGCAGTTGATTTACTTGTTGAATATCCGTTCCTGACCCTTTTGCGATACGTTGCTTACGCTTAGCATCTAGTAAAGATGGTTTTGAACGTTCAGCAGGAGTCATTGAGTGGATAATTGCTTCGATGTGTTTAAACGCATCGTCTTCAATCTCTACGTCTTTTAATGCTTTTCCTACACCAGGTATCATTCCGACTAAGTCTTTCATGCTACCCATTTTCTTCACTTGTTGGATTTGACTTAAAAAGTCATCAAAACCAAACTCATTCTTAGCAATTTTCTTTTGGATTTTACGAGCCTCTTCCTCATCATATTGAGCTTGTGCACGCTCAACTAATGAAATAACGTCTCCCATTCCCAAAATACGGTCAGCCATACGTTCTGGATAGAAAATATCGATTGCATCCATTTTCTCTCCCGTACCAATAAACTTAATTGGTTTATTTACAACTGACTTAATAGAAATTGCAGCCCCTCCACGAGTATCACCATCTAATTTAGTAAGGATCACCCCGTCAAAGTTTAATCTATCATTAAAAGCTTTAGCTGTATTAACAGCATCTTGTCCTGTCATTGAATCCACTACGAATAATGTTTCGTGTGGTTTAATAGCATTGTGAATATTTGCTATCTCTGTCATCATCTCTTCATCTACTGCTAGACGACCAGCAGTATCGACAATAACAACATTGAATCCATTTGATTTAGCATGCTTAATTGCATTCTCAGCAATTTGCACAGGATTATTATTTCCTTCTTCAGAATAAACCTCAACACCTAATTGTTCTCCAACTACGTGTAATTGATTAATAGCCGCTGGACGATATACGTCACACGCTACTAATAATACATTCTTATTCTTTTTAGTTTTTAAGAAGTTAGCTAATTTACCAGAAAAGGTAGTCTTACCTGATCCCTGTAAACCAGACATTAAAATAATTGAAGGATTACCTGATAAATTGATACCTGCTGCCTCACCTCCCATCAATTGTGTTAACTCGTCTTTTACGATTTTAATCATCAATTGACCTGGTTGTAATGTAGTCAATACATCTTGTCCTAAGGCTTTTTCTTTTACTTTGTTAGTAAAATCTTTGGCAATCTTAAAGTTAACATCGGCATCCAATAGTGCTCTACGCACCTCTTTTAAAGTGTCTGCTACATTGACTTCAGTTATTTTACCATGTCCCTTAAGGATATGAAAGGCTTTATCTAATTTATCGCTTAAATTATCAAACATATCGGTATTATTTTAATACTTTGAGTCGCCAAAGATACTATTTAACTCGTTAAGTCACAAAAAGCAAAAGCAACAAAACTAACTTTTTTTAAATATTTACTATAATTCTCTTATCCTCTATACTTAACTGACTTAATTATAACCTTTATCCAACTATAAAATAAATCGAATATACTGTGATTTCAAAATATTGAATTCATAAGAAACTAAAATACCTGAAAGCTAACTTTATTATCACTCTTCCAATTCATTGCAACCGTTTTATTTTTATACTTTTTAAAAATTACTCGCATAATTATTCAAAGGTCTTTTTGAATAGAAGTGCCTAAAATGATTGGTAGAATCAAGTATTCCATATACGCTTTTAATACTATAGAGGATATGATTTTTTCAACAGCGCTTTAACAACGCTTCAACAGTTCTTCAAGATTCCTTCAACAAACAGCCCTCTATATGGAGCAATCATGGCGAAATGTTGAAGAAGTGTTGAAGGATTTCGCTCTAATGCTTATGAATACTGGCTTTGACAAGCATTACGATTTTGACTTAAAATGATGATTTTTACACTAATGTATTGTAATTTAAGTAGATATGATTTTTAGGGTTAAAAAAAAGTGAGGTACTTTTTATTTTGCTCAGATAGTTAAAGTATTTACAGAAAACCTCATATTCTATTAATATGTAAAGCATGTATTTGATATAGAAAATCTATTTTGAAGAAATAACTACTACTGATACTAGTTTTGATTCACAGAAGCTTAAAAAAATAATAGCTAACATCTGTCCTAATAAGCGAACTGGACAAGATAATGAAGACGATTATTTTGATGAGAAACTATACAAAGAAAGATTTGTTATTGAAAAAATAAAGACTTGGTTAGACAACCTCCTTCTTCACACAATAGATTCGATATCCCATTATCTAGTTGGATAGCATGAAATTCCATTGCTTTTATAGGTATAGAACAAAAGAAGTTTCAAAAAACTAAAAAGTAAGAATGATTTCATTTTAAAACACAAAAGTATACAGATGAATATCATTCATCTGAATGCTTTACATTACCATTATTAATAGCTACTTCTTTACCCCACTGCGAAATAAGTTCTAGTATAGGGATTAAAGTTTTGCCGAAATCGGTCAGTTCATATTCTACTTTTAATGGAGGTTTACTAGCATACACTGTTCTTTTTACCAAACCATCTCTCTCTAACTCTTTTAATTGGAGACTAATTGTACGCTCTGTTACCATAGGCAACTGCTTCCTTAATTCACTATATCGCTTTTTTTCAATTAAGTGAATAAGAATAACTGCTTTCCATTTTCCTCCTATATACTTCATTGCCACACTAGTACTGCAATGATATTCTTCATTATCTATATAATACATCTGTTACTATACAATTTGACCGTTATTGCAAATCTATATTACTATACTTAATTTAGCAACTATAATTTTTATAGTATAATTTTAAAAAATAAAAATATGAAGTTTCTAGATTTAGCAAAAAAGAGATATACGACTAAAAAGTATGATCCAACTAAAAAGATTTCTGATGAAATTATTGAAGAAATAAAAGAAATTCTAAGACTTAGTCCTTCCTCAATGAATAGTCAACCATGGAAATTTACAATCGTTAGTAGTGAAAAAATAAAAAAACAATTAGCAGAACATTCATTGCATAATACCCAAAAAATATATGATGCAAGCCACATTATAGTTTTTAGCGTAATAGATAATATTGAACTTTTTGAAAAACAAATTGCAGAAAATCTCTCTGAAGGACATATCAATTACTACAATCAATTTGTAAAAATTAATGGAGAGCAAGAAATAAAAGCATGGTTAGCTCACCAAGTCTATATTTCTCTTGGATATTTCTTAACAGCTTGTGCTAGTTTAGGTTTAGACTCTACACCTATGGAAGGAATTAACAACTATGATTATGATAAAATTCTGGATCTACATAATTATCATACTCTATTTGCTGTAGCTATAGGTTATAAAGATTCTAATGATACTAACCACCCAAGCGTAACTCCAAAAACACGATTACCTCTAGATAAAATTATTGAAATAAAATAGATCGTAGAATGAGTTTTCATTAAAAAAATAGTACAACCATACAATAGGGATTAAAATAAAAAGTAATTCAATTATCTCCTTTTCAATTCAATGAGATAATTGAATTACTTCTTATATCAGTTTTTATTTCAAAACTAATAACTACTAAAAGCACTATAATTTGTTCCACATAAATATTTTAACTAAGTGAATTTTAAGATAGCTATTTGAGCAATAGAATAAACAGAAACTCCTTTTTTATCATTTTATTCCTACTTTTGCATCCAAATAAACAACAATATGCCTACTTCTAATCCTATTTTCAGAGAGTTTCAATCTGATATTAGTAAAATAGAACTTCCTACTAAATTCACTTATCCCTTTTACTACGAACCTCATCCTATATCTATTATTGCTGCTGAAGAATTACAAAAAGAATTGCATAATAATCCTATTATTCAGCCTTTTTTTGATAGTACAAACGCCCAATGTTTACCTGCGGGAAAAATGTTTGGAGTTTTAATAGTAAAAGATAAAGAGAATAAAATAGGCTATCTAGCTGCTTTTTCTGGAAAATTAGGGAAACATACACATTTAGAAGGCTTTGTACCACCAGTATTTGACCTATGGAACAAAGATGGTTTCTTCGTAAAAGAAGAAGCTGTATTAAATGCTATCAATAGAAAAATAGAAGAATTAGAGCAATATGGCATTTACAAACATGCTAAAGCATTGTTGATTAAACAAATTGAGGAAGAAAAAACAGCTATCTCTGAAAAGAAAACACTTTTAAAACAATTAAAAGCAGAGCGAAAAATATTAAGAGAACAACAAACTGCTCTATTGTCTAGCTGTGATTTTGAACTATTTAATGAAGACTTAGTCAAACAAAGTTTACGTGACAAACATGAGTTGCGATTGCTTATGACATATTGGCAAGCGCAAATTGCACAGACAAAAGAAGTAATCAATGACTTTGAAAAACTTATAAATGTATTAAAAGAAGAACGCAAATTAAAATCTAATGCGTTACAAAAAAAGTTATTTCAACAATACCGTTTTTTAAATTTCAAAGGAGAGGAGCAGGATCTACTTGATATTTTTGAACAGACTGCATTACAACAACCACCTGCAGCAGCTGGTGATTGTGCTGCACCAAAATTATTGCAATTTGCTTATTTAAATAGTTATACTCCTATTTGTATGGCAGAGTTTTGGTGGGGAGAATCCCCAAAATCAGAGATTAGAAAACATCAACATTTCTATCCATCATGTCGTGGTAAATGTGAACCTATATTAGGACATATGCTACAAGGGCTGCAAATAGATGATAATCCTTTGCTATCTAATCCTGCGTTAAATAAGCCATTAGAAATTGTTTATGAAGACGATTATATTGCTATTGTCAATAAGCCAGAAGAATTCTTATCTGTCCCTGGTATTTTTATACAAGATTCTGTCTATGAAAGAATGAAATTGCGCTATCCAAATGCTACCGGACCACTAATTGTCCATCGCTTAGATATGGCAACTTCAGGCATCTTAATTATTGCCAAAGACAAAGATTCGCATAAGGCTTTACAAAGTCAGTTTATCAAAAAAACGGTAGAAAAACGCTATGTAGCACTACTAGATGGAAATATCTCAGAAGAAAATGGCTATATCGACTTGCCACTTCGTGTAGATTTAGAAGATAGACCCCGTCAAATGGTATGCTACGATTATGGTAAACCAGCTAAAACAAAATGGGAAGTTGTAAAACGAACAGATGGCAAAACAAAAGTTTACTTCTACCCTATTACTGGTCGCACACATCAATTAAGAGTACACGCTTCACATGCATTGGGCTTAAATACTCCTATTGTAGGTGATGATTTATATGGAACGAAGTCAGATCGTCTTTATTTGCACGCACAAAAAATCACATTTAAGCATCCAAAAACTTACGAATCAATTACATTTGAAGTAAAGGAAAGTTTCTAAAGTAGTATTTTTTAGTAACTTTAACCCTCATCATAGATTAAAACAAGTAACTATTAATTTAGCTATTTAACGACTGATGTAAAATTAAGAGAGAATTGATCACCTTTAAAAACACAATCGAATGTCTGATAAAAAAGCACAATTACGCAAACACAAACGAATTGCTACTGGTCTATTTATCATAATGGTTATTGTTTATTTTGCCATGGTATATGCTATTAAGCACAGTCCATCTGCTTGGATGGGCTATGTCAAAGCTTTTTCAGAAGCAGCAATGGTTGGTGCTTTGGCAGACTGGTTTGCGGTGACTGCCTTATTTAAACATCCAATGGGACTAAATATTCCTCATACAAATCTAATTGAAAACAGTAAAAATAAAATAGGTGATAATCTAGGAGACTTCGTGACAGATAACTTTCTTACTTCAGAAAATATTCGTCCTTATGTAGAAAAAGTAGATTTAGCTACTATTATTTCTAATTGGTTAAACCAACCGTCTAACCAAATCATTCTAGAAAATGAAATAGCAACGCTAGCAAAAAATATAATAGCAGACTTAAAAGATGATACTGTTGTTCATTTCTTATCAAATAAGGCAAGCGAAGGAATACAATCAATAAATATTCAAAGCTTTGTTTCTCAAGGATTAATGTACGCTATTGAAAAAGGAGAACACAATCGATTAATTGATGTTATCGTTCCTAAAGCTCAAGTGTATGTAGAAGAGCACAGGGAAGATATTTACCAAGCTATCGTAGAGAAAAAACCTCTCTTAGCCCTTGTGGGTGGAAAGGCTGTCACGGCTCAACTAGTCAATGGTATCAATACTTTCCTTAGTGATATCGCTGATAACAAAAACCATAAACTTCGCAAAGAAATTACCTTAAGACTTGAAATGTTGGCAGTAGAAATAGAGGCTTCAGAAAAATGGAAATTAAAGTTTCAAGAAATACTTTCTCAGTTTATTACCCAAGAAACTATTGAAACTTATATACGAGATTTCTGGAACTCTACTAAAGCTACAATCATTGAACAATTAGATGACAATGCCTCTATACTGCGCAATTATATTAGAAAGAGTTTAGCCAATATTGCTATTGAATTACAAGAAAACAATGACCTTAAGACAAAAATCAATAAATGGATACAACACACTATTTATCGATTAGCATTAAAGAACACAAAAGAGGTAGGTCAATTAATCAGAAATACTGTTGATAGATGGGATGGCAGAGAATTAAGTGATAAACTTGAATTAGAAGTAGGTAAAGACTTACAATTTATACGTATTAATGGTACACTTGTAGGAGGTCTAGTAGGTTTACTTATCTATATCACAACACATTTAATTATTTAATTATAATTATCTAACCAAAGGGAAACTAAGTGAAGTAACTTATTTTAATTATTAATAGAGCACAACTTTACATTTTCGGTTCGCTCTCTTCCTTTTTTATCTTTATAAATAAAAAGTACTGTATCTTCTGGTGCTTCACCAGCATTATCTAATAAAATAGTTAACTGTTCTTCTTTCTTCTTGTCATAAAAAGTAAGTACCCTATTTCCCATACTTCCTTCTACATCCATCTTTCCTTCTAAAAGAGTAAATAAAGGAGTGTCTATCATTAGTTGATTCTTTTTCCACGCTGCCAAACGATAAGCATCTTCCGATATTTGATCTATGCGATAGATATATTTAGAAGATTCCATAATTGCTATAGGTTCTATAAAATGATTTATAGAAGGATGTAGTTTCTTCTTATCTTGAGCAATCAGAGATTGTCTCCAACGCTCAACACCATCTGCTTGTCGATTAACTTTAATAATTTTCCCCGATTCATTTATCCATAAATCACCATTATTAAACATTGTTCCTCTCCAACCAACAGTAGACCAATCATCACTAGTAGAATTCCCTATTACTTCTGTCATATTTCGATCAAATACTTGCTCAAAACGAACGATAAATTCCTCTTTAGTTTCAATAGAAGGAATAGGATATTTTAAAGGCAATGGATAATCTATATACATAGAGATTGCCTCTTTATCATTACTCTTAAACAACAGTATTAAGCGCTCTACTTGCTCTAACGTATCATCTCTTAATTGATTTTCCTGTGCTATAGACTGACTCGCAATCAAAAGAAATAACAAAACATATAAATATCTCATAAGCAAGATTATTTAATCTTTTAAAACAAAACGATTGCGCAAATGATCTGATAGTAACTTCTGAACTTGTTTATCAGAAGTACTCGTTCTTAAATAATCAAAATAGGCTAATAATTCACAGCTGCGATCCTCAGATAAGCTAATATTAGCAGTGCTTAAAAAAGTATCAAAAGAAATATGAGCTGCACATACATACTCATATAAGTAATCACACCCTCCACGCTCTAATAACTCTTGCGCTAACAAGTGATAATTCTTATACACGCAAAAGTTCAATTGTGCTACTCTTCCTAAAGTAATAAATAACTCTCTGATTAAATCAATGTTTACACTATGGAGCTGATTGCAAACAACTTCTGCAATCTGTAATCTAAAAAAATAATTGTCATCTTTAAACTTAGCACCGTATTTACCATTCCATTCTAAATCCAACCATTCTCTATCACTCTCGGAATAATTATCTATAAAACTTTGAAAATCAACATGAGTCATTTGCATTGTAATCTTCTTTAATAAACTTTTCTTTCAGGATAAAATTACAATTAATTAAATAGGATACCCTACAAAATATGAATATTCTTCATCAAATAATTATAATCTATATTTCTATAAAAGTTAAAAACAAAAGCGCATTAACCTTAAAAATAAGTAACAATTTTAACAATAATAATCGCGATTATATTCAATAAAAAAGTCTTATAAGATTACTCCTATAAGACTTGTTGCGTATTTATTTATATGTACTTACTTTTCTAAATATTGAATCATTTCTGAAAATATCT
Organism: Myroides injenensis M09-0166; assembly: GCF_000246945.1. Classification (GTDB taxonomy): domain Bacteria; phylum Bacteroidota; class Bacteroidia; order Flavobacteriales; family Flavobacteriaceae; genus Flavobacterium; species Flavobacterium injenense. The sequence goes on along the minus strand of NZ_BAEX01000036.1, from coordinate 16,335 downwards.
TAGGAAAATCTATGGTTAATTTGTTCTCTCCTACACTAATTTTCAAACAGTATATTCCTGAATTAGTAAACCAATATAAATCCCTAGATATAGATCCTGGTCCTTCTTCAAATACTCTATTGGTCAAAGGAATTAACTCATTCATTACCTCTTTTAAGTCTTCTAATTTATCAGAATTAATAGGAAACAAAATTGTAGTATGTCTATTAGGTATAGAAAGGATTGTTCCGTGTTTACCAATTAGGCCAGTACTTCCTTCAAGATTCAATATTATATTAGCACCATAAAAATGCTCTGTTTCTATTGCATATAAATCTTGATTGTGAGTTTCAAAAGCCGAGATTTCTATATCATACCTGTTAATAATATTTTCTTGACCTATTGCAATCAATTCATCAATGGTTAATCCCCAATCTTTAATATCACCTGGATTAACTGATTTTATAGCTTCTCCCAAATCATATACTAACACAGCATATAAGCCACATCCTAAGTCTTTATAAACTAAATTCTTTCGTGTGATTTGTTCAAGATACTCTTCTTCCTGTATACGAACACCAAGAAATTGTTTTACGGTTTCAAAATCAGAAGATTGGGATTCAAAGTCATTCATTTCATTTACACTTCTAAATAATGCATCAAAATGATTTGCTATATAACTACTATATACATCTTTATTTTCAAGACTACATAATTTGGTAATATTATCTAACCCAAAACGACTACTTTTATACTGCTCTTCTTTTAGTGTAACATAACCATCATCAATAATTGGCGTTAAATTCTTACTTGTAAAATACGCCTCTAATACTTCTAAGAAATAAACAAAATCTTGTTGTGAAGTAATGCTTGACCATTTTGGAATAGTAATGTTTCCTGAACAATCTTTAAATTGTGAAATCAAACTCATACTAATTCATTTCTAAGTTTAAGACCGTACGCTTAGGATCTGTATCACTCCATTGCAAATGACATAACCATTTACTTCCTTCACCTATGCCTTCAACAGTATCTCCATTTTTAATTATATCTCCTTCTTGCATTAGATAATAAGCATAATTCCAAAGTTGATTGGCTACTAGTCCAATAATCTCTTCATCATTAAATATAATTTGAAAATCTGGCAATCCTAAGCTATGAAGCCCTATAGTATCCATCAAAACATTTCCCTCTTCTTGATTTTCTACATTAAACAAACGCACATTTACTGCTAAATCTAATGCAATATAATTAGGATCTGAGCAATCCTGAATAAATGTTTTAGGATCAATTAACTTTTCACTATGTTCAGCCACAATGATAGTAGGATGACAAACTTTAGTCATCGCATATAACATTTGTTGAATAAGCACGATACGGATGCGAGGCTCTAGACTACGACTTAAAAAATCTGTTACTAAAACTTCATATTTACATTTATCTAAAATATCAGATGCTTCATCCCAATGCCAATTTTGTTGTAAATATTTATCATCAATTTTTTTCACTCCGTCATCTTCTGCTTGCATAACAACACATTGAGCAGGAACAATACCTTCTTCAAACTCTATTTTACAATCAGGAAAAGTATAGACATTTGCTTTTACATCATAAGTAACATTAGGATAAACTTTTTGAATTTCTTCCAATATCTTTTGCATATCTAAGACAGGTTTCTCTTCAAACAATAGTCTAAACATCAGCATTTTCGACTTATTTCCTAGACTCTTTTTACTCATAGCTTTGATTTAATTTTAATGATATTGTGTACTTTTTGTTAGCCTTTATAAAATTAAGAAAAAATACACAATTTTACTCTCTTTACATCTTAACTCTTTCTCATATTAATAAGATGTTTTTAAATATTACTTTTTCTTAATTTATTAATGTCGTATTCCAATTCTTCTACTAGTAAAAGACCATCACATTCCATTTTATCTTTACTTGCATTCCATCCCATTCTAATTCCATAATCCTAAGCTTGCCTAATAAACTTAGGACGATTTAAGTTAATTACCTCTTCTTTAAGTGATTTATTGTTATATAATAATACACCATGGTTTAGTGGATTCCCTACATAATAGTCATCTAATGTGCGAAAAGTAATAAGTAAAGGAAACTTATTAAAACCATCTTTAAAGATTCGAATTACAAAAATACTTTCCTCCAGATCAAATAGATTAATGACACGTAAACTATATAAATAGCTTTCTTCACCAACTTTTAATGTTCTAAGTTTCTTTTTCATAATCATAAAAAAAGGTATGAGAACAATTCACATACCTTTTATATTTGTAATAATACTTATTTCTTATTTTAACTTTGCAATCAACTCCTCCAATGACAACACAGTTTGTTCACCAGAAGCTAATTCTTTAAGTGTAAATTTTTGATCAGCCATTTCTTGTGAGCCCACTAATACAGTAAAAGGAATTCCTTTTTTATCAGCAAACTGAAATTGCTTACCAACTTTCGCTTTATCAGGATAAATCTCTGTGCGAACACCAGCATCTCTAAGTTTCATGACAGCTTGCATACCATAACTCATTTCCTCTTCTCCCATATTTAAAAACATCACTTTTGAAGCAGTACTAACAGTTTCTGGGAAAAGGTTCAACTCCTCCATTACTAAATAAATACGATCTAGTCCAAATGAAATCCCCACACCACTCATGTCTTTTAAACCAAAAATACCAGTAAGGTCATCATAACGACCACCACCACCAATGGAACCTAGTTTAACTGTTTCTGGTGCACCTATTTCAAAAATAGCTCCAGTATAATAGTTTAACCCTCTAGCAAGTGTCACATCAAGATTAAGAATTGCTGTTTCTAGACCAATCTTTTCAACTTCATTAACTACAAATGCTAATTCTTCTACTCCTTTCATTCCTTCTTCTGAAGAAGCTAGTAGAACACGTAACTTTTCTAATTTCTCTTCAAATGAACCAGTGAAGTTAAATAGTAACTGTACTTTATCAATAGCTGCAGCATCAATACCTTTTTCAATCATCTCTGCTTTAACTCCTTCCTCACCTATTTTATCGAGTTTATCTAATGCTACTGTAAAATCAATTAGTTTATCACTCGCACCAATTACCTCAGCAATACCAGATAATATCTTTCTATTATTTAATTTAATAGTTACACCTTTAATTCCCAAGGCTGTAAATACGCGATCATACAATGTTACAAACTCTACTTCTTGCCATAATGATTTTGAACCTATTACATCAGCATCGCATTGATAGAATTCTCTATATCTCCCTTTTTGAGGGCGGTCTGCTCTCCATACAGGTTGCATTTGATAACGCTTAAAAGGAAAGTCAATATCATTTTGGTGCATTACTACATAACGTGCAAAAGGTACTGTTAAATCATAACGTAATGCTTTTTCAGAAATTTGATTTGTCAGTTTTAAACTATTTTTACTCTCGTAAACAGTCTCATCTACTTTACCTAAGTAATCACCTGAATTAAGTATTTTAAAAATTAAGCGATCACCTTCTTCACCATATTTTCCTAAAAGTGTATCTAAATTTTCAAAAGAAGGAGTCTCGATGGGATGAAAACCAAATTTTTCAAATCCGTGTCGAATAGTTTGCATAATGTATTGTCTTCTTGCTACTTCGCTTGGAGAAAAATCTCTTGTTCCTTTTGGAATTCCAGGTTTCTTTGCCATCTTTAATTAATTTTTATTCATTTAACGTTATGAGACAAAAATACTCTTTTTTAATAATAGTACCCTCATAGTAATTACTTATATTTTATTCAAGATAGAGATAGTAATCAAATACTCTAACTTGTTAAATTATTTTAATTATTTTTACGTGTAACATTTTACTTAAAGTGCCTACTAATAAGCATGTGGAAAGTCGCTATAGAGAATATTAAAATTGCATTAACAAGTATACGTAGTCAATTACTACGTACTACAATTACTGTATTTATTATTGCAATAGGAATATGGGCATTAGTTGGAATATTATCTGTAGTATCTGCACTTAAAAATACCATCTTAGATGATTTTGCTTCTATGGGAGCGAATACTTTTACTATTAGTCAATGGGATACTCAAGGAAAGATGGCTCAAAACAAAAATGTTCAAGTCGCTAATCCTTTCATTACTTACGCTCAGGCTATAAAATTTAAGGAAGAATACCTCTTCCCTTTTTCAGTTGTTTCACTATCTTTTAATGCAGCTTCTGGAATAGAAGTAAAAAATGAAGTAATGAAAACAGATCCTGAGATTTCGATAATAGGCTGTGATGAAAATTACTTATCTAATAGTGGATTAAAAGTCAATAAAGGGCGAAACTTTAGTTATAACGATATTGTCAATAATCAATTTGTTTGTGTAATAGGATCTGATTTTTCAAAAAAGATGTTCAAAGATATCAATCCTATTGATCAGAAAATTTCAATACGAGGATATCAATTTAAAATTATAGGAATGCTAAAAGAACAAGGAAGTTCTTTTGGAAACAATGAAGATCAACGTGTCTTTATTCCTATCCAAATAGCACGTTCTATTTTTAATGCTCCTCACATTAATTACACCATAAAAGTATCAATTCAACAAGAAGGATTATTAAATCAAGCTGTTGACCAAGCTATTCTGGATTTTAGAAATGTAAGACGTTTATCTCCTGCTCATAAATCAAACTTCGGAATAGAACGCAGTGATGATATGATACGTTCAATGCTTACTCAAGTTGACATGCTTAACCTTGCAGCATGGCTAATTGGTCTTATTACTATACTTGGGTCATCTATTGCGCTGATGAATATTATGTTAGTATCTGTAACCGAAAGAACAAGAGAAATAGGAATACGTAAATCTCTTGGAGCTAAGAGAAAAACAATAGCTCTTCAATTTTTTACTGAAACTGTTGTAATAGGTCAACTTGGTGGAATAATTGGTACACTATTAGGAATAATTACTGCCTATGGATTATCACTAGCAATGGGCTTTCAGTTTAGTATTCCTTGGAATGCTATAATCGCAGCTTTTATCACAACATTTATTGTTGCCATTTTATCAGGACTTTATCCTGCTCTTAAAGCCTCTAAACTAGACCCTGTTGAGGCATTGAGATATGAATAATTGAAACTCTAAAATTAGCTCTAGTAGTAACTCTCTAGATTAAACCCCAAAACTTCGTTGTACTTTCTATATTCATTATCTATAGTAGCGCGAAGTATAATCTCTTGTTTTGTAATTGGGTGTTCAAACTTTAATGATAATCCATGAAGCAACATAGCTCCTAATCCAAAACGATCCAACCAAAGCTTATTTTGCTTATTACACCCATGAGGTCTACTTCCAAGTATGGGATGAAAAATATGTTTAAAATGCTTGCGCAATTGGTGTTGTCTGCCTGTTTCAGGATATGCTTGCACTAGGGAATAACGAGAAGTATCATGCTTTCCAAAAGGCACAGCTACCTCAACTCTTTGCAAAGTCTTATAACTCGTTCTTGCGTCTTGTAATTGTCCATTATCATTGGTCAATGCGTAATCGATATCTTCTTCATCTTGGGTATACCCCCTTACAATTGCAATATATGTTTTCTCTACTTTACGAGTTGCAAAATCGTCATTTAACTGCTTTAGTATTTCTTTATCTAGAGCAAAAAGAAGTACACCTGAAGTCTTTCTATCCAAGCGGTGAACTGGGTAAACATATTGCCCGATTTGGTCACGTAGAATTTGAATAGCATATTCCTGAATATCACTAGCTATAAAAGATTTATGAACTAATAAATCTCTTGGTTTATTAATAGCAACAATATATTCGTCTTGATAAAGTATTTCTAACATTTTGCAAAGATAAAAATTACATAGCGAAATATTATATTACTATTGCTTTTAAAAATTAAACCTAACCGTAAACAACACTTGAGCAGGTCTCAATTTAAATAAGGTTGTAGAGGTTTGAATATTATTCAGCACTACTTGTTCATACTCTTTAGTGTTTAAGATATTTCTCCATTCTATATCAAAGTCAACTTTCTTTTTATTCCACTTAAAGCGATATGTTAAATCCATAAATCGATTTGAGAAATTCTGTTTACTAAATGTATTCTCTCTATAATCCAATTTCCATATTATACTGTGGTCTTTTATAGGAATTATATCTAGTCTTAAATTATGACTTGAAGAATAACTGTTTGTAGAAAGGTTTAAGTCTTTTCTTTGATTCTCATCATAATTAAAATCATAAGTAACATTCAGCCAATCAAAATAATTATTAGTAACGTTAAAACCATAACCATACCTAAACATATTCACATCATTTAAAACCTGATTTAACAAGACTTCAGACTTATTCTTAGAAAATGTAAAACTTCCTTTAATATTCATTCCTAACGCACTAAAAAACTTTCCTACATTGATATTAGCTTGCTGAGTAAATGCTGTATTCTTTTTATTTAATGCTTCTAGTACTTGCTGTCCATTTTCATCAATTGTACTTCCATACAATAACTTATTATTAGTCATTGTATAATTTACACCACCATTAAAAAACAAACCATTAAACGGATTTTTAAATTCAAATGACAATCTTGTTGAATAATTAGTAATATCCTGAATTTGATTTTGATATGCTCTAAAATTCAAACCACTAAATATATATCCTGTATACAATTGTTCTAAGGGTGTATAACTTCTATTCATATAAGCTCCTCCTCTAAATGTCAACATATGACTAAGTTTGTAATTAGTACTTACAGAAGGCATAAAATCTACTTTATTTGAAGTATCTTTCTGCTTAACAATTTTGTTATCTAACGCAATTGAATTCCATGTAATTGGAAAGTTAAGATACAATTCCCATTTCGCTCCTTTATAATTAACACCTGTATTTAGCCTATTGTTTACTCTACTGTACCCTAAATCATTTTTATAGTTATCCCCTACCCACTCATTATCTGATATAATCCCATATAAATTAGATTCAAACTTTCTATTTTCATATAGAATACTATAATGCTCTGAAAATGTCCATTTCTTATACTTCCAAGAAAGAGAAAAAGAATTTTGGGTATAGAAAGTATGATCTAAAAACATTTGATTTAAAGAGTTATATTTTGCCAAGGTCTCATCTGGAAAGTTTAAAGTACTTAGAGGGTCAACATCATAATCCTGTTTATCTTTTGTAAAGTCAATAATAGACTTAAAATTAATAAACTTATTCTTAGAAATAGGAATAAGAGTACTCATTGAGTTCTGCAATGTAAAAGAAGGAGATTGTACGCTCTGTGTAATTGGATCTTCATTAATAAATAAAATTCCTCTATTCTTATTTCTATCAACTTTTATTGTAACAAAGTCTTTGAAGTAATTATTCTCTCCATTATTAGTAAAATTAAAGACCGCTTTAAATTGCTCTGAAAATAAAGAACTATTATTACTTCTACTATAACGAATAACTGAATTTGAAGCAACTCCTTCTCCTACATTTCTAATTTCAGTAAACTCAGCTCCAGAGCGTTCTATTACGTCATTGTAATAATAAATATTGGTACGTAATTCTACTTTATCTGTTAGTTTGGTTAAAACATTTCCTGATCCTAAATGCGATTTATTATCCAAATATCTTGATTGTGCGATAGATGGTAAACTCGTCTCTGCAAGTTGCAAAGTTGTAGCAGTCGACTTTGTATATGAAAAAGCATCATACGATCCATAGACAGAAAAATCCCTCATTTTACTAGTGATATCATCTCCTGTATTATTGGTGTCATAATTAAATAAATACTGTAATTCTTTACTAAAAAACATTGGAGATAAAGAACTATTCCATAATAGAGGATCTGCTCCCACACCAACCTTTCCACTGCCACTAAAACTAACTTTATTTTTTAAACGAATATTAATAGCTGCATGTTCTGAGCCCTCTACCTTCTCTAACATCTTAATGGGTTGGTGATTTTCTAAGACCTCCAATTTACTAACATGAAGATTAGGCATTGCCTTAGTAATTGCGCTATAACTACCTCCCATTAAGTCTTTCCCTTCTACATAAAACTTATTAATTTCTTTCCCTTGATACTTTATTTGCCCAGAAGCCTCTACTTCAAGTCCAGGCATTTTTTTAATTACATCCTCAAGCACGCGATCATTCTTACCTGCAAAAGCATTTAAATCAAAAACAATAGTATCATTTCGCTGTTGTATAGGCAGCGTTTTAACGACAATTTCCTCTAATTGAGTCGTCTCACTATGCATTTTCAACACTAAATCTTGTGATAAATTATCTATCTCTTTATTTATTGTAGCATAATTTAAAGCGATAACACGTAAATTAAACTTTTCTAATTTGTTGTCTAAAGTCATCAAAAACTTCCCATTCTCATCTACCATCTCATAATCAACTATTGTATTAGTAATAGGATTTAGTACTGAGATAGTCGCATAAGTAATTGGCTCGTTGTTTTGATCTACAACTTGCCCTTTTAAAACAACTTGTCCATAAGAAGTAATGCTTAATAAAAACAAGAAATACAAGAGACTATTTTTCATAGTAAAGAATGCTAAGGTTGATTAATACGGGGGTTACTTACTTATTCTAATTCAATAGGATTTGATAACACTCCTATCTTATCATTTAAAATTTGGGAATCTTCTAATTCTTGTGAAATTTTAATATTTGTATTTTCTGAGAGTATTTGCAATACACTCTTATTTTCAGATTGGTTTTTTATCTTTTTTAACTGTTTACTAGTAATAGTAGTAGATACAAAAGATTGCTCAATTTCTTTCCAATAGGTCATTATTTTATACCCTTTTATAAGCTCAAAACTATAATCCCCAAATTCATCTTCTGCTTTCACTACGAAGCCTGGTAGATTTTTAAACTTATAAGGTCCTTCTATTAAGGGAATATCTTGCGTAAACCAAACTATCCAGTTTCTTCCTTTCCAACTTCCTATTGCTTTTTGAATACCTAAGTCATTATATACATCACGTTCATCTAATATCGTCCAATTAACTAAATTAATTGGCTCAACAATATCATATAGTTGAAAGAAATTAAAACGTTCTATTGTTTTTATTTCATCACTTTTCTTAAAAATCACCCAATCAATATCTGAGGTTAACTCTTCACCATCACCAACCCCATCATATTCGCTTTCAATACCTTGCAATGTGATAGAAGATATAAATCGAGAAGAGGAACCATATAAATCTAAATAAAGTAGCTCCTCTTTGATAATACTTTCATCTACTTCATTTATTTTATACGGAATAAAAGTTAATTGGTATTCATAGCGCATTACTTCTTCTTTGACTTGCGCATTTATTTTATTATTACAAATAAAACATAGAATTAGAAACAGAACAAAGCACTTATTCATGCTATAAAATTTCAATGTGGTTATAATTGTCTTCTACTTTTTCATTCAGAGAAGCTTCTAAATCTGGATTATCCTTAGTATTCACAATAATACCTTTCTCCTCTAATACCATTTTCAGTGTTTTACTTAAAGCTACCTTTCTAATTCTAGAAAGCTCTTTCTCATTAGCTAAAAGAGCATTGTCATATCCAAAATAGTTGGCAGTTATTTTTTCCTTTCTCGCCTCTATAAATTCAAATAAATACTCTTCATTATCATCAACTGCCTTTACAACAAAACCAGGTAAGTTTTTAAATTTATAAGGACCTTCTATTAATGGAATATCTTGGGTAAACCAAACTGACCAGTTTCTTCCTTTCCAGTTTCCTACCGCTTTTTGAACAGTCAGACCTTCATATAATTCATTGCCATCCAAAATAGACCACTCAATACTAGCTAGCTTATCTTCCGTCTTTATAATAGTAGAGCCAACTTTAAACACTAAAAAGACTTTGTCAGATTCCTTAACTACAGTCCAGTTCATATTTCCAGCTTTTACATCAGAAGGATAGACCATTTCACTTCGAAAATGTACATTTTTATCTTCTGCCAAAAAATCAATTAGTTTTGCTCTATCTTCACTATAAAATCTTGAATTATTATTCCAAACATCTAAAAATACTTTTTCTTTAACGTGTAAGGAATCTTTTATCGAAGGTCTAAAAGTCACCTGGTATTCATAGCGCATTACGTCAATAACTTCTTGTCCTTTCAAAGCAGGAAGTAAACCAATAAAAGTCAAGAAAAACAATAAGTACTTCTTCATCATGTTTCACTTTTTATTAAGTTAATCTTAAAAATAACTTTTAAATGATTACAAACACTATAACTTTCAAAGTTCAATTGAATTGATTTCTTTCCCAATCTTCTTCTTAGATAAGTCTTCAGTTACATCTCGCCCTTTATCATCAACCATTTTTATTTTCATCACTCCTCCCCCGCGTTCATTCATTAATTGTTCAAAAGTTTTATTAGAGTGAGTATGTCTAACTTTTTTCATTTGCTTTGCAGTTACCTCCATGGCACCTTTATTTGATTTTGACAACCAATAATTGGTAGTAGTTTTCTCACTCTTTATAAATTCAAATAAATAATCTTGTTGCGCATCAACTGCCTTTACAACAAAACCTGGTAAGTTTTTAAATTTATAGGGACCTTCCATTAGAGGTATATCTTGAGTAAACCATACTGTCCATTCTCTGCCACCTAATTTTCCAATAGCTTTTTGCACTTTCATCCCTTCATACTCCTCAACCCCTTCCAGAATATTCCATTTAGCACTTTGAAAAGGTTCAACTATTTTATAAGAATCAAAAACTAAAGTTTCATAAGTATGCAATTCTTTGTCCTCTTTGTAGACTACCCACTGTAAAACAGATCTAAATGTTTTTAAAGCGTCTAAACGTTTTTGAACATCTCCTCCTTTATTATTTCCTTCATCAAACTCAATCAATACTTCATTTCTTTTGATTGTACCTTCTGTACCAAATCTTGATTGCCCTTCGTAAATATCAAGAAAAGCTTTCTCTATAACTTCTTTATCCTCTTTTCCTTCTATCCCTCTATCTGGATAAAACGTAAGTTGATATTCATATCTCATAATATCAATCGATTCTTGTGCCTTAGCGTAAGAACTAACTACTAATAATAGTAATGTGTAATAAACTGATTTAATCATTATTTAGTTTTTTATTAGGTTGGTTATAAACAAATATTAAACTAAAATATTAATTATACAACTAAATATTTAGTTTAAATAAACAATAGTTATATTAACATCATTACTCCTTTTCTAAAAATAGCAACAAAAAAACTAATAATCAAACAGTTAAACACTTTTTTAATTTAACAATCTTTACTTTATAAGAAATAACTAAAATAAAGTTTGATACAATTTAAACTCAACATTTCTTCAACAAACAACCTTAAAACAAAAGGAATCGAAAGAAGTTATCAATAATACAATTGAGATTCAAAGAAAATATACTTCCAATGGTAACCTAACAAAGCAGTAATATATGCTTACACAGCTTCATGAACCACATATAGAAAAAGGATAGCCTAAACTATCCTTTCTTCGTATTAGTAATAAAATCATTTAATATGCTCTAATCTATCAATCATATCTTCAAATTTCTTTATCTTTTTTTGTCCTATCCTATAGTTCCAAATACAATTAATACTAACCCAACCAACAAAGACTATATAATAAAATAACTGTCCCCATACTGGAAAATAACCAACAAATTCAATACTATATAATAAGATACCTAAACTTAATAATAGGATATATAAGGGAATCCAAAGACCTGTCATTTGAATTTGTTGCAATTTATCTTTTTTAAATATTGAAATATATTCTAATGTATTAGCAATGCTGACATCTAAAGAAACTTTTCTACTGTCTTTAAAATACTTATAGACAAATATTAAAATCGATAATATACCAAGTCCTGCCCCTAGCCAAGTTGTCATCATTTTAAATTTATACAAACAACTTATTCCTACTATCCAAGATATAGTAAAAACAGCAATTAAACCCACTACCCAATTCATTCTCTTTTTTAAAGAAATTTGTTTTTTCACTTGTTTTAAAAGTTCCTGCGAATCATCATTCATAACGTAATTTGACTTCCACAATTGATCTAAGTTTATATTATTATTTTCCATAACTATTCATTTTATTATATAATTCTTCTTTAATTCGATGTACTCTAGTTCTAATATTTGCGTGTGAAAAACCTGTAATAGCGGCAATCTCTTTTTGTTCAACTCCTTCTAATGTTAGTGAAATAATAATTCTATTGAGCTCACTTAACTCACTAATTGCTTGGAATAATTTTGCTGTATCTAATTCTCGATATTCTTCCTCTTCTGCTATATTTTGCTTTGAAATTTTTTCATCATCTGCCACAACTTTCTTACTCCGTTCAATCTGTCTCAAACAAATATTAACAGCTATCTTAAAAATCCATGTTTTTACTTGTGCTTCTCCTCTAAACGTTGATAACTGATTCCACACACACATAAAAGTTTCTTGTGCAATATCTTTTGCCCAATCACTATCATTGACATATCCAAAAGCAAAACGATAAACACCTTCCCAATAGGCATGATAAAGTTGATCGAACGTTAATTCATTATTTTTCATTTTATTATTGCTTATTTACTATTTAGATACATGAATTACTCAAATGTTACATTTCATTAAACAATTTAAAAAATATAAATCTTACACTTACTGAAAACACTAATCTAAATCTATTTTAGATTAGATAGCATGTGTCAAAAAATTACTTTAATATCTAAAATATTAATCGATATTTGCTCTCAAAATAATTTTATATTCAATTGTTTATATGGCAATAAACCTTTCAATCAAACCAAAAGTTCTATCTATTTATGCACTAATAAAACAGTCTTTTTCTAGCGAGAACTTAGACTTGACCAAAATGCCTATTAATAAATCAGTATTTCTATTGGCTATACCAATGATGTTTGAAATGTTGATGGAATCAGTATTTGCATTAGTTGATCTTTACTTTGTAGGACATTTAAAGGAAAGTGCTTATGCTATTCAAACTGTTGGTTTAACGGAGTCAATGTTATCGATTATTTATGCGATATGCATAGGCATCAGTATGGCAGCCACAGCAATAGTTGCTAGACGTATTGGGGAAAAAGATAAAGAGAAAGCCTCACAAAATGCTGCACAAGCTATTACAATTTCAATAGTTATTACAATAGCATTAAGTGTATTGGGGTTTATATATGCGAAAGATTGGCTTATATGGATGGGTGCCTCTGAAGCCTCTGCTGAATATGGGTATGTATATACACAAATCCTACTTGTAAGCTGTGTATCTATCATGTTATTATTCCTTATCAATGGTATTTTTAGAGGAGCTGGTAATGCTGCGGTAGCCATGAAAAGTTTATGGTTTGGTAATCTATTCAATATCATCTTATGCCCAATTTTAGTTAGAGGATGGTGGATATTTCCAGAACTTGGTCTAGAAGGAGCAGCTTATTCCACAGCTATTGGACGAAGTGCAGGTGTAGCTTACCAAATTTACTACTTAACAAGAAAGGATTCCTTAATTCAATTAAAATGGAAATACTTTAAGGTACAATGGGATATGATGAAAAACATTATAAAAATTGCAATCCCTGGAATGATACAATATATGATTGCTACATGTAGTTGGGTTATTCTTGCAAGAATAGTAGCTCATAGTGGAGGAGAGATTGGCTCATCAGGTTTTTTAACTTGCCTAAGATTGTTAGTTTTTTTTATTCTACCTGCTTGGGGGCTTAGTAATGCAGCCTCAACCTTAGTAGGTCAAAATCTAGGAGATAAGAATCCTGAAAAAGCGTTTAAATCAGTTATGGTTACTCTAAAATACAATCTAATTTATATGCTAATAGTAACAATTATCTTCTTTACAATGGCTGATTTATTAGCTTCTTTTTTCACAACAGATGAAGATATTAAAGCAGTAGCAAAATTAGCAATGTACATTGGAGCAAGTGGTTTTTTATTCTATGGTGCAGGAATGACATTAATGAATGCTTTTAATGGTGCAGGTGATACCCTTACACCATCTATCATAAATTTCGTAGGTTTTTGGCTATTTCAAATACCCTTTGCTTACTTACTTGTGTATTATTTTGATCTAGGTCCTGAAGGAGCTTTTATAGCAATTCCTACTGCTGAACTATTAATAGCAATCATGGCTTTAATTATGTTTAGAAGAGGAAAGTGGAAACTTAAAGAAGTATAAAAAGAAACCCCAAGCTAATTACTTGGGGTTCCTTTTTATACTTCTTCTTTAGGTGATTTTCTAATCATATCTACGTGTAAAATATCATCTTCTAAATAATCTTCCGATGCAATTTCGAAACCAAATGATTGATAGAAACGCTTTAGATAACATTGAGCTCCAATCTGAATATCTTGAGGACCAAACTCTTCTTCTATTTTATCAATTGCATGTTGCATTAAAATACGCCCCATCCCATCTTTTCTATAATCAGCATTGACTGCCACTCTACCTATTGAAATCTCAGGATAACTCAACCCTGGCGGTACTATGCGAGCACAAGCAATTACTTGATCTAATTTGGTAGCAAAAACATGCAAACACTTTTTATCTTTATTATCTAATTCTGGATAAGCGCACTTTTGTTCCACTACAAAAACATCTGTTCTAAGCTTTAGAATATCATACAATTCATTGACTGTTAACTCTTCAAATATCTTTGTATGCCAATGTATTCTATTCATCAATTTGAGTTTATTAATTCATAGCAAAGATAGAAATTTGCTTTCACATTGCTGAAAAATTATTAATAACATCAAATAAATGTTAGCTCAAGTCACTTGTAATAATGAAGTCATCTTGACTTTTTAGCTTTCTGAAACTTCTTGTATCCTATCACGTTAAAAGCTATAAATTCCACGCTATCCAACTAGATAATGTGGCATCAAATTTATTGATTAAAGAGCGAAAGCTATCTAACCAAGCATTTGTTCATGTAATAACATACCTTTTTAAGCTTCTGTAAATTAAAACCAGTATCACCCATTAATAAAACAATTCTGATAAGGGTATTTCAGTATTAGTTATGGCTTCAAACTAGATTTCTATATCAAATAGATCCTTTACAGATTAATAGATTATGAGGTTTTCTGTAAGTACTTTAACTGTCTGAGCAAAATAAAAAAACGCCTCACTTTTTTTTAACCCTAAAAATCATATCTACTTAAATTACAATACATTAGTGTAAAAACCATCATTTTAAGTCAAAATCGTAATGCTTGTCAAAGCCAGTATTCATAAGCATTAGAGCGAAATCCTTCAACACTTCTTCAACATTTCGCCATTATTGCTCCATATAGAGGGCTGTTTGTTGAAGGAATCTTGAAGAACTGTTGAAGCGTTGTTAAAGCGCTGTTGAAAAAATCATATCCTCTATAATATTAAAGGCGTATATGGAATACTTGATTCTACCAATCACTTTAGGCACTTCTATTCAAAAAGACCTTTGAATAATTATGTGAGTAATTTTTTAAAAGTTTAAAAATAAAACAGCTGTCATGAATTGGATAAGCGATATTAAGATGAAGGCATCAGGAGTTTTTAGTTTTCAGAAACTTCTTTATCTCAGACTATATTTCTAAGCTTCTGTTACTTAAAACAGTGGGGACTTATTATTTTAAACCTCATTGTAGAAGTGATAAGTGTGGGGCTATATATAATTCTATATTGGCTTGGTAGAGTACTTGTACACGCATTGTCGATTTTGTTTATTTAGCAACGCAGATTTTTATACCCTTCTTTATTTTACAAAAGTCAAGACAAGCTTATAGTAAAACTTCTCCCTCTAAAATATCATTCTTCATTATTATTATCCTTTAATACCTATTATCTTTGCCCTAATTAAAATCTATCTAAAAGCTTCAAGAAATGAAAGAACAGTATGAACAAATAATGATACAATACCATAGTGAAGTATTAGAAAAAAATACGGAAGAGATACTTTGGGGATTAGTGGTAGATAAAGAAAAAGGATTGTATAAAATAGATAATATACCTTTCTACGGACCAGAATTATCGTGTGAAGATATTGTCTATGCTGAGTATGATGAAAATAATGAGTCACTCGTTTTAAAACATATTGAAGAACACTCAGGAAACAGTACTGTTCAAGTAATTGTTCAAAAAGACAAATACAATCGTGATGATTTATACAATGAAATTTTATATGCAGGTGCAGAAATTGAAGTAGTAGATGATTATTATTTTGTAATCAACGTTCCTGCTAATACTGATTATAAAAATATCTATGCTATCATAGCAGCATTAGAGGAAGAAGAAGTAATTCAATTTGCTGAACCAGCACTATCACCTAAACATAGTGCAGATTTAAGAAGTAAATAATAAAAAAA
>NZ_BAEX01000037.1 GCF_000246945.1 Myroides injenensis M09-0166 | reverse complement strand
AACCATATACAGAGAACTCAATGAGTATAATTAGCTTACCAGATGAATTGATATTGGATAATGTTGATTCAGTTCAAGTATTTAATTATTCAAGCTCACAAACATTGATTAAACAGCAAATTGTTCTTAAAAAAAAATGTATTTAGTTTTTTGGTAAAAGGGACAAAAGAAGTCTACTTTAAAGATAGTACGTTATCACTTGATAATACTAAGTTTATTATTATGAAAGCAGGTAATTGCTTAATGACTGAAAAGCTTCCTGATTTAGTCAACTATAATAGTGTACTCTTGTTTTTTGACGACGAAACTCTCTCTAAGTTCGTTAGTAAAATTGAATTTACTCATTTTAATGTAAAAGATCAGCAATCTGTTACAGCATTTGATTATGATGATTTTACACGGCGATTTGTTACAAGTTTGCTAGACATTTTATCTTTTTCTAAAGATATTAAAAGAATACTATTAGAGGTAAAATTAGAAGAGATATTACTTTATCTCAGCGAACTTTATGGTACTGCATTTTTGCAGTCTTTAGTAGATAAAAATATAGATAGTACTAGGCGATTTTTACAAGTGGTAGAAGTAAATAAGTTGAATAAATTAAGCTTGAGTGAACTAGCCTTTTTGGCTAATATGAGTGTTTCAAGTTTTAAAAGAGAATTTGAAAAACACTATAAGGAATCACCTATTAAATGGTTTCAGCAAAAACGACTAGAGCAGGCTCACTATTTATTAACTATAGAAAAGAAGAATGCTTCTGAAATTTATTTAGAAGTAGGATATGAGAGTTTGTCAAGTTTTATTCAAGCGTATAAGTTAAACTATGGTATTACTCCCAAACAACACTTTTTAAAATGAGCTTTTACATATAGTTTTTGGACTTATCAGTACAGTTTGAAACCTGTGCTAAGATTATTTTTGTTTTGAATTTAAAACATAAGAATAATGAAAAAAGCAAGTTTGATTTTAGTACTGAGTTTAATCTTTTCAAATGTAATTTTTGCGCAAGATACCTTTACATTATACAGTAAAGATCTTGGAGGACAGGGAACTACGAAGCTTGAGTTTAACGGTTTTGGGTGTAATGGTGATAACGTTTCTCCACAGCTATATTGGGAAAATGCACCATCTAATACAGAAAGTTTTGCTATTACAATGTACGATCCAGATGCACCTACTGGAAGTGGTTTTTGGCATTGGCTGGTATTTGATATACCTGCAGATGTAAAAGAGCTAGTAAGTGGAGCAGGGAATATGGCTCTTAAATTAACTCCTGAAGGAGCAATTCAAAGTGTGACGGATTATGGTATAAAAGGATTTGGCGGACCTTGTCCTCCACAGGGACATGGATTTCACCAATATATTTTTACAATACACGCTCTTAAAACAAATAAATTAGGTTTAAGTGAGGACACTAATCCAGCAGTTGTTGGTTTTAATTTATGGCATCAAACAATCGCTAAGGCAAGTCTTGTGGTGTACTATAAGCGATAGTGCCTCTCTCATAGCCCTTATTTATACTGACATTAGTCCGGCAGTTTTATAGAAGAACTATGCATTTATTTAATTAATATACTTGTGTTTTAATTATAGTGTTTAATATCTTATTCATTTAGAACATCTAAATAGTAAGATTACTTTGTTTATTTAAGTATTGTTAATATTAAAGAGTGTGTACTCAGATAGTTATTATTTTTTTGTAATTTGTAGAAGGTTTTTGTTCTGGAAGGAATTTAGAATCGTAATAACCTTACTTTATTAAAGTAACTAATACAAAACTATAAAACCACAACCACTATGAAAAAAGAAAAATTATTGACTTTACAGTCGCTATTAACGGGAGAGGAATACAATGCTATCTTAGCTGATACAAGAGACACAATGGACAATTGTGATTTACTTCGTTTTTTGTTAGATAATCGATTCCTTTTGCAAGTTGATTGTAAAGGAGAGCAAGAGAATAATGAGATTATCAACTTTGTAAAATATAGAGTTGATGCTTTTGGTGAACATTTAGACTTAGATCCTAAAAAGTTTGCTAAGAAAGTTAGTAAATCACTTAAGAATGAAAAAATTGAACGACATGAATTAGTTTTTTATATCGTTAAGCAGATTAAGAAACAACTTCATAAGGATTATACTATCTGTAATTTAGAACGAGAACGTGATCAACAATGTTATTATTTAGGTGTCGTGTCTAAAAAGGCTTTAAAAAAATTAAGTAAGGAAGTCAGTGAATTAGGACAGTTTCAAAAATTTGAAGACAAAGGAGATCACGGGGTATTATATATGATTGATTGTGAGTGTGGTCAAACAAATTTATGGGATTTGTCCGAAACAGAAGAAGCACCTACAGAAGGCGTATGCGATAATTGTGGAAATGAATTATTCAATAAAGATGGAAGTTCAAAGTTTTCCCTAGTAATAGATAAGTATTAATCTTCGTAATAAATTAAAAGGGGACGTCATTTTTGACGTCCCCTTTTCTTATTCAATTACTTATTTATTTTACCTACCGATACAGTAAAAATACCAAAGTTATCAATTAGCATATTGTTTTTATAAACGTGATTATAGGCAAATATTTTGTCTAATTCTCGTTGAGATCTTCTGCGCATAACCCAATCTGTATCACGGTGACTTTTTAGCACAAAGGCTATAGTCTTAAGTTGTGGATGCCAAGGCTGTCCTGTATAGATTATAGAACTATTAGGTTCTGCTATACTGCATACCCCTTTAATAGTATTACTTATTAAATGATTCTCTTGGAATAATTCAAATATCCCGGAGATAATTATAAGATTTGGTTGAAAATTAAACTTAGGATAACTTGCTAAATCAAAACAATCAAAATTGGTAAAGCGTATACCTTCTAAGCTGTGTTCTTTAATATATTGTTCGCCAACTTCTATATTCGAAAGTTTAAAATCATTAATTACTATTTCAGCTTGTGGATATTTAGCTTTAATGTCAAATAGATAGTTTCCAGTACCTCCTGCAACATCTAATATTTTTATAGGCTGTCCATCTGCAATAAGTTGTTCTATTTGCTTTTCTACTAATTGAAGTAAGTGTATCTTTCGCTGTCTAATACCTGCCCATCCAATAGCATTAAGATAGGATTTATCCATTAGTTTACCTACCCCTAGACTACCTTGTGGACTGTTTTTATAAACATAGTCTAATGAGATACCAGAATCAAAACCATAACGCAATCCCAAGCGCATACCTTTACTTAATTTTCCAATAATGTTTAGCATTGCTTTTTGGAAGCGATAGTTGGCTTTTTCTAATGCTGGTAAAAAGCCAAATAACATTTTATAGTATTCATCTTCTGTAAACTTATCTGGTTTTATGTTTATTTTAGGTTTGCTTGCTACCCAACTTTTATTCATAAAATCAGCGATATCTTTGAATACTCTTTCTCTACCAGTTTCAAATAAAATACCATGATAGAAATTAGGTAATTCTACAAATTTTCTTAAATCACTACTGAGGTTATAGAAGAACTTTTTCTGTATTTTATTCTTTACTACAAAGTCTTTTTCAGCCGAAAAAATTATAGTTGGAATATCAATTGCAGCTGCGTCCTCCACTAATCTGTTACCAGCATCAAGTAGGTCAACTAACATGCGACCGTTAATTGATTTTGTAATCAATGGGTCACTGTTATAGGCTTCTTGTTGTTCTAGTTCATGTGTAAGTACTTTAGCTTTGACATAACTAGTGACAATTAAGTCTTTATTAAATTTAGTAGCTAGTGCAATACCTTCTTTTGCAAAAGGTACATAAAGTTTAATAGAAAAAGCTGGTGCTAATAAAGCCATTCCAGCAATAGGTACTGCATAATCGTGAACCCATGCTGATACTACTACACCTGCAATACTATTGGCTACTACAAAAGTATTGTGATACTCTACAGCATAGTTAATATGAATATATTTCATAAAGCTATCAAGGTCTCTTACGTAGTCCATAAAATAGGGAGATACCTCTTGCTTGGTATATCCATGTCCTCTCATGTCAAAGGCAAAGACATTGTATTGTGCAAAATAAGGACTCGTAGCAAATTCTTCTAATCTAGCCGAATGTTCATGTCCACGGTGCAATATAATGATTGATTTTTGCTCCTGTTGATAATTCCATACTCGATAAAATAGCTCAGCATTGTCATAACTTTTAAAATTTCCTTCTTTCATAGCGTAATGTTTTTTATGGCTACTATTAGCTTTTTATAATAGCGTGTTTGTTGAGTGCTTTCACATACTGAATAGCCTCTTGTCTGTCGCAGTTTTTAAGTTTGCAGTATATCTGCATGGCAAGTGTCATACTTCTGCTGTACCCCATTGCACAATGTAAATAGATAATTGCTTCTTTATCTTTTGTGAGATAAGTAGCTGTTATTTGATCGACAGCACGTTGTATTGTTGTATCTTCATTAGTTGCAATATCAAGTAATGGGATAAAAATATAGCGATAATTGTTTTTTAAATAACTATTTTCTTTTATTTCTGTTGATAAATCAATAGCTATAACATGCTTATCTTTAAAATATTGTTTAGTATTCTTACAAGATAGATGAGGTCCTATATAAAATTGAGGTAAGAGCTCAGCTATTTCTACAGGTTTATACAATCCATTTAGCAGGCGTAATATCTTATAGGTTAAAAGATAAGGAGCAAATAATAGGAGTTTATAGCAACTAATATTCCCTTTTGCATCTTTGATAAAATAGTTGTTGTTATGAATATAACTTATTCCAATATAGATAAGGTTAATGCAAATCCATAATTGTAAAGTATTGACAATCCAGTTAGTAGTATAGATGTTTACTAGTAAAGCAAGGCATGTTGCTAGTGTAAAATACAGCAGTCCAATCTTTGTGTTTTTATACAAAGGATCAGAAGGATTAGGAATACTATACAAGACCAATAGACATAGGAAAATAGCAGTAAAAATATCAATTGTATGGTGTTGATAAACAAAAAGTGTAGAGATAATCACAAGTAGTAACCAACCACCTAAAAAGTGTTTTAATTTCCCTTTAAATCGCTTTCTGACAACTGTCCAGAAAATAATAGCGTAAGCCACATGCAGTGATGGTGATTGATTATAGGGAGAATCCCAAGTAGTTATAAAGTCATAAAATGGTTGTATTATTTTATGAGTGATGGTTGGGCGCTCAAAGCTAAATTGAATAGGAAATAAAACAAAACCAATAAATGCTAATACAGTTACTGTAATCATTCTTTTAATTAAGAGTTGGTATTCACGTTTATCTTTTACCCAATAAAATATTAATACAAAAAAGAGAGCACTTGTTGCATAGGGAATAATCATCCATTCCAAAAAAGGAATATGATTGTCTATAGGTAATATATAGGCATTATTCTTACCCATGTTTACAGCAAAAAATTGAGCTGACATGTATAAGACTATAAAGATGATGTAGCAAAGTAACATCCCTTTAGTGCGCTGTTTGAAAGTAAGTGTTATTTCTTTTTCTGCCATTGAGCTTTTTTATACATGATTTTGTTAAGTAGAAAAGAAGGAAGACAATTAAGTAATTTAATAAGTCGATACATTCTCTTTGGGAAGACAATTAGTTTCTGGTTGTCTTCTATTCCCTTATAAATAATTTTAGCTGCCTCTCCCGGTGAGATGACGTATTGTTTTTTAGATAAATCGTTGCTGTTTAGTTCATAAAGTTTTGCAGTAGCTACATATCCAGGACATATTGTTAGGACTTTTATATTATAGTCTTTTAATGCGCGGTTGTAACTTTGTGCAATGGCATAAATAGCCTTTTTTGTTTGGCTATAAATAGTTGCTTCCTGATGTTTCAATAATGAAGAGATAGAGGCAATAACAGCTATTTTACCACCCTTATTTATCATGAGGTCTCTACCAATTTCTAAAGTATTAAGAGTTCCTCTAATATTGGTGTCTAGCATGGCTTTACTATCTTCATATGAAATTACTTCAAGTGCGCTATCAAAATAACAACCAGCATTTGCAATTAATACCTCTAAGTTACCTTTGGCAAAAGTGGTTATAGCTGCTTGCAAATCATCTTTATCCGTTACGTCTATAGTAAAGACTTCCAAGTTAGCGTAGTTTGAATAATCTTTTACTTCCTTATTTGGAAATCTACTACCTATGCCCACGCGATAATTATGTGCAAGGTATTGTTGCGCTATTGCCCATCCTATTCCTGAAGTGCCCCCTGTAATAAAAACTTTTTTCATAGGCTATAAGGTTTTAATAAAAGATTGGTATCCATAGTCAAAGATGTGTTTTATATCTTCGCGACATTGCTGTATAGACGTAGGTTTTGATAAGCTAAGTTTTAATTTTCTCCAATCCCATGTACGAGAAACATAATGCCCTGCTAAGGCTTGTTTGACATTCGTGGTATCTATTTGATTTACTTGAAACTGGTTAATCTGTTCTAACCTTTTATTACCACTATAGCCAAAAACAGTGTTTACTAGTCCTTCTTCAAACTTTTTATAGGGATCTTTTTTCTCTATCCATACTTGATCTGCTAAAGCTAAGGCAAGCTCAACTGGTACTAAGTCAATGGCTCCGCCTAAATAGTGACTACCTTTATATTGCGCAGGAGCTACATAAAACATATCAGACATAGATATGCGAGCTGCTTGCAAGGGTGAGACATCGTTTAGAATAAGTGGAGTTGGAGCAATAGCACTATCTTTATCAGTAGAATTATCTAATGACGCTAAATGTTCTAAATATGTAATATTACAATTTGCAGAAGGAATCCATACCTTTTGAAACAACTTTCTATTATTTCGTTTACTGCCAATTTCTTCAGGTGAATAATTGATTTTTGCACCTAATACAATGCTTGATGGCGCATTTTTGTCTATGCGATTTAAGGATGGTAATATTGAACTCATATCCTGCGTCATTTCCATAAAATACTTGTTGTAAATATCTAAGAGCACAGGGGCTTTTTTATTTTTAAAAGCATGATTGAAGCAATAAAGAGGTAGTTTATCTAGGCGTATTTGATTTGTCATCTTTACATCCATCACAAAGTTGCAAAACTCTTCACTCTCTAAATAGCTTAGTATATCTTTAGGATCTGGAAATGTTTGAATAATAGCACTCGAAATAGCTGCACCACAAGTGGCTATAATATTGTCTGGCTTGAGGTCGTGCTGTAGCATCGCGGCATATATACCACAGTATAAAACAAATCGAGTTCCTCCGCCTGAAAAAACAACAGAGCGCTTATATGGTTTTACATCTTTTATCATATTATAAAATAAAATAGAGGTGCAGTAAATAATAAACTATCTACGCGATCTAATAATCCACCATGTCCAGGTAATAAAGTACCTGTATCTTTTACGTTTGCTTTTCTCTTAATAAAGGAGAAGAATACATCTCCCAAAAAGCCTAATACACTTAATGTTGCTCCTAAAAGGATTACCTGCCACAGGTAGAAACTACCATCTAATAAGTAATATAAAGTTGTAAAGACTATAGTGGTACATATTACTCCTCCTAATAAGCCTTCGACTGTTTTATTTGGACTAATGCTAGGTGCTATCTTGCGTTTGCCAAATAATTTACCTGACAAATACTGAAACACATCATTTAGTTCGACAGGAACAATTAATAAAATAAGTAATTTATAACCATTATCCATTCTGCCGATATAGTATAATGTACTTATTGATAATACATATGCTACTATAGTGGCAAAAAACAAAGTATATTTCTTTTGTTGTATAAGTATAAAAATACCTACTAGTATAAAATAACCAATAAGATAAAGACTACTTTCAGCAAAGGGTTTACTTGGAAAATATAATAGTTGAATTACTGTAACTCCTATTAGTAAAAATAGCGAGTTTTTTAGTTTTGGCATTGTAAAACTAAAGAGCTCTTTCTGTCCCCAAAAAGATAGGAATACCACAAACCACAGTAATAATATGGGATGGAGTAGCGCTATAGTAAAGGTTAGAATAATATAGATCCAAGTCTTTACTCTTAGTGGAACATCTGCAAATTTATTTTGTTCAGCCATCTACTTCGCATTTTTCAGTCCTTTACTTAATCTAACAAAAGTGCTTAAAAATAAAAGAGCATTAATAATTATAAAGATAATGGTTGAGTAGGAGGAAAGGTTAACATTAAAATACATCAATAAACCATAAAGACCTAGTAATAAAGCTCTATCACTTTTTCCCATAGGTCCTTCATATCGGCGCTCCCCACCAATTACCTTTCCCATTAAACCTGCAAATTCATTGATAATACTTAATCCTATAAAAAGTACAATAAGATAAAGACTTTCACTTTGAAACTTAATAAGCGGAATAAATAAAATAAAATCTGAAAATATATCGCCCACTTCATTTAATACTTCTCCTTTTATTGAAGTTTGATTAAATAGTCTTGCCATCATTCCATCTAGCGCATTTAATGCCATGCGTATTAATAAACCAATCGGCAATAGTAAGAATAAAATGTGATAGGAGTCAGAAAACCAAAAAGTTATAGCTAATGCAATTGAAAAAACAATAGCTGCTATTGTAATTTGATTTGCAGTGATTTTCTTTTGATGCAGATAGGTTAAGATAGGCATCAATAGCTTCTGAAAGTAGGGTTTTATTTTATAAACTGAGATCATATTTTAGCAATTTTTAAGAGGATATCTAAATCAAATATATTAATTAAAAAAGTATATGTTTTTATGAATTAGCAAAACATTAGTAAAAAAAGTACTTACTATATGGTATTAAAATGAAATTTTATGAGGTATTTTTAGAGACTAAGTAGTTTAGAAGTAGCCTGCAAAGCATATGTAAAAGAGTAAAGTAATGACCTTTTACTTTTAGTAATTATCTTTTAGCGCGAAAATTGTTCAATGAATCAATAATTGTATTATATTTAATATTATTTATTAAAAGGAGTGAAAGTTTTATTAATAAAGTTAATAATGTGGTTTAACTAAAAAATGTTTAGTTTATGATTATTGAAGAAATGCATTATTTCATTGCAATAGGTATAATAGCCATCTTAATTAGTATTATTCCCCTATATACTAGATTTGCAAAAAGGCAAGGTAACAAAAGAGACTATACCTTCTTGTTAATATTGCTATTGATACCAATCAATTGGTTTATTCCACGAATTTTAACGGTGTATAATTGTAGTGACTATACAATAGAGGTTGCTTTGTTTCCTACTCATCTTGAAGGGAAGTCTATTGGATATGCTAATAAGAAAACTTATATTGTTAATAAAGGAGCTTACCCGCTTGCTTATGAGAATATCGTTTATGGTGAAGCTACTTTAAAAGAAAATCAAAAGGATATTGTAATACCTGCCGGAAAGATAGAAGAAGTTCCTGTTATTTTTATAGACTATATACTCCAAGTTCCCTCTGCTAGTGTTTCAGGTAAATCAAGTGGAGAGATTAAAACAGCATTATTTTGTACAGATAATAATGAAGAGTAGAAGATAGTATTCCATTTTTAGAAAAATAAAATGTATCTTTAGTAGGTAATAGAATAACTGATATAAAGAAGATTTAATTGTTTTTTCACACGAATAGCAGTAAGAAGAAGTAAGTAATGTTTCATTTATAAATGTTTGTTATGTTGTTAGAAAATAAAAAATATCCTGTAGCTAATTGTACTACTGATAATAAGAGCCTTATTGGATTATTGTTATTACAAAAACGATTCTATGAAGCTAATTTACTATTAGAGCAAGAAAAAGAGAGTGTGGTAACGCTTTTTAATAAAGGTGTAGCTTTCTATTTCTTAGAAAAATATGCAGAAGCTCTTTCTAGTTTTCAACAATCATTATCTCTTTTAAATAACCAATTACCATTATCGACTGATACCATTGCAAAGACCAATATAGAATATCAATTCTATAATAAAGAGAAAGAGCATGTACAAGAAGTAAGTATGAAGGGTATTACTGAAGACTATTTGTTTTTGTTTACTGATACGACAAAAGTCTATTTATTATTTAATATTCTTTTGTGTATGGAAAAATTAGAATTGTGGAGTGATATTCATCGCGTTGGTTCTACACTACATAGTCAATATAAAATATCTTTTGTACAAAAGCTTTTAAAGCGTTCAAATGAAAAAGAAAAGTAAAAAGGAAAGTAAAAAGAAAAGTAAAAGAATGATACAAAAACAGTGCTAATAATAGCACTGTTTTTTTGTATATGAATAAAGATTATAGATCTAACTGATAGATATAATCATCCATTACATAACCATTACCTATATCAAAAGTTTCTGATTTTATACAGTGAAAATTATTTCTTTTATAGAAGTTAATTGCTTTTTCATTTTGTTTGTTAACCGTCAGATATATTGCAGTAGCTTCTCTGTCTTTAGCAAATCGTATTACTTCTTGCAATAGTATTCTACCTAATCCCTTCTGTTGTCTTTGGGTATCTAAGTAAATTTTAGATAAGAAAACGCGATTATCTTCTTCTAGTACGTAATCTATATAGCCGATAGCAGTAGTGCCATCAAATAATATTTTCCAGATATATCCTTTACTAATTTCATCAGATATTCTTTGATTGCTATACATCATTGGGAGCATAAACGCTATTTGCTCTTGTGAAATGATAGAACTATATGTTTTTTGCCATATTTTCTCTGCTAAAGGTGCAATTAGATGTATATTGTTTTCACTAACTTTTTCAAAGTGATAAATTTCATCTTCTATAGACGATTGATTATTCATAAACGTATATTAAAATGCTAAATGTTTTTTTAACTAGGCAAAATTAGTGCTTTTTTAATTTTACTATTGCGTTTAATTTTTTAAAATGTCTTTATAAATATAGTGGGGGAGTAGATTTTATGATTCAAATTTCATTGTACAATTAAAGTAAAGAGATTTATATATTTGAAATGCATAATAATTACAATTATTTACCAATTATATTTGGAGTGTGGTTATAAGTGATAATTTGATGCAACTTCATATTGCATTGATTTATTGAAGAGCTAGTATCACTACTAGCTCTTTTTCTTCCATATATTACCACCTTAAGAAATAGCTAATATATCCTCTCGATTAATAAGTCATAGCTATATCTGCTAAGGCGTATCTATGTAAATCTATTTTATACTTAAGCTGTGAACACAAACAAATAGTAAGCTAAGTAAAGGAGATTATCCAGAAAGTGCTGGTCAAATTAAACATGCCGAAATTTAAAGTGAATGAATAATATCTAATAAGGCAAAATAAAAAAACATAATTTCTATAGCCATAAAAGAACTATTTAAAAATTGTATAGTAAATGATAGGATTATTAACTATTGCTGTACAGTTATAGTAGGACGAGACATGAATAATGGGCGATGCATCCATAGTGAGTCCATTATGGCTCTATTAAATACCTATGTTTGAATAGAGTCACTATAGATTTACTATAGAACGAAATTACTTTCATGCACCACAAAATTACAGTGAAACTATTCTTTAATATAGTGAGTTGTAAATTGGTTTTTATAATCACAAAAATATAACTTATGACATAGCTATTCTTCTTGCTCTATATCTAGTTAAGATATTAAAGAATATTTCAAAAGTAGAGAGTGTATAATTACTAAATAATTAAACTGTTTTGAAGGTAAGCGCAATTGCTAAAAAGATAAGAGAATGCAAAATTAAGACGCTATACTAAGTCAATAATAACTAGTTTATATTTGGTTTTTAGTAATTATTGCGATGTTTTTATATTTTAAATAGTGCTTTTTTTGTGTTTTCAATTAATTGATAATCAATCAATTGAAATTTGTCCACCCCAATGTCCACCCCCCATCTGACAGAAGATGGTATGTTCTATTCATATATTTATAAGGAAAAACAAAATTTTTAAAATATACCCTACTCATCAAATGGCGCAAAGTATAGAAACACTCTCTATGGAATGCTATATTAAAGGTTGTGGTATCACAGTATGTAATCCTAATAATATCACAATATGAAAAAACTTGTACTCTTATTTTTTTTTAATTAGTCACTTACTCTCAGCTCAGACAAGTGAAGATACCTTTATCACCAGATGGGAGATAACTAATGATAAGGATAATATTATAATATATAGTAATGGTGACTATACTTATAATTATACTTTAAAGTGGGAAATGGAGGATAAGCCATTTATAAATGGTGAAGTGACTGACCATGGAAAACATATTATAGAGAATCTAGCTGAGGGGAGATATAAAGTCACCATATCAGGTGAGTTTCCTCATTTTATATCAGGTGGAATGAATGAAGATAAAAAGAATGCTGCGAAATTACTTAGTGTAGAACAGTGGGGTTCCCAACGTTGGAAAAGTATGCATAATACTTTTGCTTACGCCTATGGTTTAACTTCTTTTAGTAATGATACTCCAAATTTGAAGGAGGTAAAAGATATGAGTAGGATGTTTGCTGGTGCAGAAAATTTTAATGGTGATTTGAGTGATTGGGATGTTTCAAAAGTGAGAGATATGAGTTGGATGTTTTCAGGTGCAAGTAGTTTTAATGGTGATTTGAGTGATTGGGATGTTTCAAAAGTGACAAATATGAGTTCGATGTTTTCAGGTGCAAGTAGTTTTAAT
Organism: Myroides injenensis M09-0166; assembly: GCF_000246945.1. Lineage (GTDB taxonomy): Bacteria > Bacteroidota > Bacteroidia > Flavobacteriales > Flavobacteriaceae > Flavobacterium > Flavobacterium injenense. The sequence goes on along the minus strand of NZ_BAEX01000037.1, from coordinate 18,786 downwards.
GGTGATTTGAGTAACTGGAATGTTTCAAGAGTGACAAATATGAGTTGGATGTTTTCAGGTGCAAGTAGTTTTAATAGTGATTTGAGTAAATGGGATGTTAGAAGTGTGACAAATATGGGTGTGATGTTTCAAGCAGCAGATAGTTTTAATGGTGATTTAAGTGATTGGGATGTTAGAAGTGTGACAAATATGAGTTGGATGTTTAATTTGGCATCTAAATTTACTAGTGATTTGAGTGATTGGGATGTTTCAAGTGTGAGAGATATGAGTAATATGTTTTCAAATGCAAGTAGTTTTAATAGTGATTTGAGTGATTGGGATGTTTCAAAAGTGAGAGATATGAGTAGGATGTTTAATAATTCAGGGATGTCGGTAGGAAATTATGATGCTACATTAATAGGATGGAGTGAATTATCTAGTATACCTTCAAAAATTACTTTAGGAGCACTTGGATTAAAATATTGTGCAGCAAGTAGCGCTAGGGAGAAATTAAAGGAAAAAAAATGGAACATTGAAAGGGATAAAGAAGATTGTTCAGGTACATTTTTTATCACCAGATGGGAGATAACTAATGATAAGGATAATATTATAATATACACTAATGGTAACTATACTTATAATTACACTTTAAAGTGGGAAATGGAGGGAGAGCCTTCTATAAAAGATGGGAATTTATCTACAGATGGTGAAGTGACTGCGCATGGAAAACGTATTATAGAGAATCTAGCTAAGGGGAAATATAAAGTCACCATATCAGGTGAGTTTCCTCATTTTCTTGCAGGGGGGCATGACTATAATCCTGATTCAAATAATGCTGCGAAATTACTTAGTGTAGAACAATGGGGAACACAACAATGGAAAAGTATGTCTAAAACTTTTAGGAGCGCCACTAATTTAACTTCTTTTGGTAATGATACTCCAAATTTGCAGGAGGTGACAGATATGAGTTACATGTTTAATGGTGCATCTAAATTTAATAGTGATTTGAGTAAATGGGATGTTTCAAGAGTGACAAATATGAGTTTCATGTTTTCGGAAGCATCTAAATTTAATAGTGATTTGAGTGATTGGGATGTTTCAAGTGTGAGAGATATGAGTTGGATGTTTCAAGTAGCAAATAGTTTTAATGGTGATTTGAGTGATTGGGATGTTTCAAGTGTGATAAATATGAGTTGGATGTTTTATGGTGCAAGTAGTTTTAATAGTGATTTAAGTAACTGGAATGTTTCAAGTGTGACGGATATGTATTCAATGTTTTCAGGTGCAAGAAAATTTACTGGTAATTTAAGTAAATGGAATATTTCTAATGTAGAAAATATGAAGGAGATGTTTAATAATTCAGGGATGTCAATAGCAGATTATGATGCCACATTAATAGGATGGAGTGAATTATCTAGTATACCTTCAGATATTACTTTAGGGGCTAAAGGATTAAAATATTGTGCAGCAAGTAGTGCTAGGGAGAAATTAAAGGAAAAAAATTGGAATTTTGTAGGAGATAGTAAACTAGGTGATAATTTTGTCTTAGAGGATAAAAAAATAGTGTATAATGGAAAGTCACATAGCATTGAGGTTACTCCTGCTCCGACTGCTCCATTAGAAGTTACGTATCAAATATATGATTCTTCAAATAATGTTGTTAATGAGGCTATCAATGTGGGTGTCTATAGAATAGAAGCAAAAATTAATGGATGTGTAAATGAAGCTATTTTAGAAATTACACCAGCGAGTTTAAAAGTTGAGGCAGATGCTATGACCAAAACATATGGAGATGCAGATCCTCTTCCTTTTACTTATAAAGTATCAGGCTTACAACATAGTGACACAGAAAATCAGGTATTATACGGAGCATTATCTCGCGAGCAGGGAGAGAATGTAGGCACTTATGTTATTGAGCAAGGTACACTATTGGCTAATGGTAATATACTTTAGATTTTACTGGGGCTACTTTAGAAATTACACCTGCGAGTTTAAAAGTTGAGGCAGATGTTATGACCAAAACTTATGGAGATGTAGATCCTCCTCTTCTTACTTATAAAGTATCAGGCTTACAACATAGTGACACACAAGATCAGGTATTACACGGCGCATTATCTCGCGAGCAGGGAGAGGATGTAGGCACTTATGTTATTGAGCAAGGTACACTATTGGCTAATGATAACTATATTTTAGATTTTATTGGGGCTGATTTTATTATTTCCAAAGCCCTCATTACAGGTGTGAGTTTTATAGGCAGTACTCATACTTACGATGGTAAAGAGAAAGAGCTGTTATTATTAGGAGATTTGCCAGAAGACACTACTGTAATTTATACAAATAATAAGCAAAAAGACGCTGGTGAGTATATAGTAACTGCATTAATTACGGGAGCTAATTATATAGACTTGCTTTTAGAGGCGAAATTAGTAATAGAAAAGGCAGGACAACAAATTACTTTTGAGGAGCTATCTCCAGTGATGTATAATAAAAATGGTCAATTGTCATTGGTAGCATCAAGTAGTTCAGGTTTGCCTATTCGTTATACCTATTTAACTGAAGGAAGTAAAGCAGCTGCTACAGTAAGTTCTGACGGGGTTGTTACTATACTATCTACAGGAACTATTGTTATCACAGCTCATCAAGATGGCGATAGTAATTATCTAGCAGCTAATAGTATAAGTCAAACATTAAGAATCATTAACGATGAAGCGCTTATTACTAATTGGAAGATTAATGGAAAAGATAAAGGAGTATTGACTTCAGTAAGTGTGCATAGACAAGATTGTAATGAAATAGCTCAAGAAGTAGTGATAGAGTTAGAAGTGAGTATGGGTGCAGTAGTAAGTACAGGAGATAAGTTTATCCTCTCAACTCCTAAAGCTGGTATTTACCACCAAGAAATCGTTGTGGTTTCAGAGAATCGAGCCACTACTATGAAATATGAAATAGTGGTAGAACGCCCATTTAATTTTGATGATATCGTGGTACAGAAATTTGACAATACTCTATTGGTGAATAATAATCCATTAACAAATGGTGGATACCGCTTTGTAGGATATAAATGGTATAAGAATGATCGATTAATTAGTACAGAGCAGGCTTATTCAGTAGGTAATAGAAAAGAGGATTTATTAGATAGAACAGCATTATACAGAGTAGAGTTAATGACAGATAAAGGTGAGTTATTGCATAGTTGTAGTTCTACAATAGATTATGTCCACACTAAAAATATTCAACTCTATCCAAATCCAGTGGTTAAAAATGGAGAGATAGAAATAGCAATTGATTATCCTCAAGCTTCTTTAAGTCAGGCAAGTGGTTCAGTTTATAGTGTGACAGGAAAATTCTTGTTTGATATACCATTATCAGAACAAATTTCAAAAGTAACCTTACCTGGTAATATGGCAGAGGGGATCTATATCATGCTTATCAAAATAGAAGGCAAGATTCAGACATTTAGATTTATGGTTAAACCTTAATTAGCTTAGTTGATGAAAAGAAAAATAATAATAGGATTGCTACTTGCTGTATTTGGATATACAGCAAGTTCAGCTCAAGAGATTACATTTTCCTTAGCAGGAACTTTTAATGGAAATACGAGTACTAATAAAGGATTTGATAATCGCAGTGCACAAGGATATCAATTAGGACTAGGATATCGTTATTTTTTAGCAGAGCAATGGAGTCTAGGTACAGGATTAACTTATCAAGTCAATAGACTTGATTTTATACAACGCAATACTCATGGGAGTTGGTCCTGTGTAGATATAGAAGCAGATGCGTATGAATTTCGCTATCACAGCAAAAATAGGAAAGAGCAGCTCTCCTATAATACAATCCAGATACCATTGACCTTGCAGTATGAGACAAAGGGCTTGGTTAGTTGGTATGTACAGACAGGTGTGGCTGTTGGTATTATAACAGGAAATAGTAGTTCGAGAGTCTCAATGAATGACTTGCATACCTCGGGTTATTATCCCGCATGGGATGTTGAATTGACAGGACCTACGTTTATGGGATATGGAGAATTTCAACATGTAAGTGAAAAGAAAGACCTCTCGTTAAAAAACAGATATTCTTGGTTATTTGAAACAGGTGTGAAACAGAAACTAGGCGAAAAAAGCAGTTTATATATCGGAGCTATTGTAGATTTAGGATTAAATGATTTAGTCAAAGAGAGCAATCGAGTAGAGCAACCTATTGGCATCACTACTAATTACGATAGTCCATTAGAGTTTCACAGTATCTGGAAACAGGAGAATTTCAAGACTCAAAAACTAAAGGATTATTACGTAGGTATTAAACTTAGTTACTCATTTAATTTATAAAATTACCTAACTGTTTAGTTTATAGAATGATAAAACGCCCAAGCTGAAATTACTTGGGCGTTTTTGTTTTTTACTCTTTATATATTTTACCATCTTTAATAATAATTGATATGTTCTCTTTTGGATTAGCTAAGATATCAATGTTTTCTAAAGCGTTTTCTTCAAGGATCAAAATATCTGCATAAGCTCCCTCTTCTATAACACCTAAATTCTTAGGATAAGGATTGCGAGGTCCACTGAGCTTTAACAATTGAGCGTTGTCGTAAGTAATCATTTTAAGAATTTCAAAATTTGAAAACCATTGCTTAAGCTTTAGTATATTTTTACTTTGTAGTAAAGGGTCTTTAGGTTTAGTTACAAGATCAGTACCAAAAGCTAATTTAACTTTGTGTTTTTTAGCCCATTTATACACATTATCGGTACCAGTACCTACTAGTTTTTTATTTGCTATTTGTTCCGGATCAGTATAATTACTAGCATCTAAGTCGAAAGGTTGCATACTAAGCCAAATATCTTTATCAGCAAGTAGTTTAACGGTAGCTTCATCCATTAAATGACCATGGTCGATACATTTTACACCAGCTTCCACTGCTTGTTGTATTGCTTTAGGAGTATAGGCATGTACTGTCACATAGGTGCCCCAGTTAGTAGCAGCATCTACTGCAGCTTTAATTTCTTCAGTAGTATATTGAACCGCATCAAGAGGGTCGTAAATGGTAGCGACACCACCTCCAGCCATTACCTTTATTTGTGAGGCACCTTTTCTTAATTGATCTCTTGTTGCGACTGTAACCTCGTATTCGCCATCAGCTACAACGCTTCCTCCTAAAGTTTGGAATCGAGGAGGTGTATGGTCTATCATGCGAGGTTCTGTCCAAGGAAATCCTGCATCGCCATGTCCTCCAGTTTGTGAAATCATAGCTTCACTAGGGTAAATACGAGGACCTTTGTTAACACCAATGTCATTGGCTAATTTAATACCTGTGGTATGACCTCCTAAATCTCTAACGGTGGTAAAACCACGTTGAAGAGTGTTTTCTGATTCTTTAGCAGCACGGATAAAAAGGAAACTCTCATCTCCCAGCATAATACTTTGATTGTCATTAGCCACTAAGAAAGAGTGCCAATGTGCATCTATCATTCCTGGCATTACAAATTTGCCTTTGCCATCGATTACTTTAGTGTCTTTTGATATTTCTGTGTTTAAGTCTTCAGTAGAAATTTTAGTGATAATATTTTTCTCAATTAAAATATTTCCTTTGCTTATTTTATTGTCTTTTCCATTGAAAATCTGTACATTACTCAATAAGATTTTATCTTGTGCCCAAGTAGAAGTAATAGTAAGTGAGCAAAAAAATAATCCACAGGCAATTGCCTTAAGTGTAGTTAATTGTTTGATCATAGTTGATTGTTTTGAATTTATTTTAAAATTACTATTAATTATTGAATGGCTTAGCACTTTTGGTTAGAAAGTTGTAGATATTTGCTTAGTATTTCGTGAATATAGATTAGGGGATTCCTTTTTAATTGAGGTATTTGAATATGACGTTTCAAGTTGTAAAATGTCATATTGAGTTACTTTTAATACTATTCACATATTGATTGATTGTATTTTTACAACACGTTAGATATTAATATGAAACAACATAAGAAAAAGGAAGAATCTTTATTCATTAAGCATTATAGAATAATAGTAATCCCGCTGGTTTTGATTTTATATTTATTCTCTCATTATATTTTGAACCCCTATGATGAGAATTGGTATAGGATGGATGATGAACCTTTATGGGAAGCCATATTATTTATCTTAATTTATTGTACGATAATTACAGAAGTAAGTTTATGGTTAAGTAGGTTCCTTAATCGAATATTACCATGGGACAAGTCTGCTGTACGAAGAGCAATTATACAGCTGTTTTTATTGATATTATTTATTTTTTTCTTTTATTTCTTAATTAATTTTATCTATATTCTTTTTCTTCCTTGTGGTCCTAATGAAGAAATTGCCCTTGAGGACAAAATAGATTTATGGCAATCTCTTTTAATAAGTATCAATACAGGAATATTTATTAGTGTTATTCACACAGGATATTTCTTATTGACTAATTGGCGAAACTCAATGATGGATGCAGCTGAGCTGAAATTGCGAGCTGAAAAACTAGAGCGAATAGCTACTCAGGCTGAATTAGAGTCCTTAAAAATGCAATTAGATCCGCATTTTCTATTTAATAATTTTAGTACGTTATCTGAGTTAGTAATTGAGGATCAGAAATTAGCAGTTAAATTTATTGATCATCTAGCCATGGTATATTGCTATATGATTGCCAATATTAGAAAAGATACAATTTGCTTGCGTGATGAAATTAAGTTTGTACAATCCTATTTTTATCTTATTCAAGAACGAATGGGTAGTAAGGTGATTTTAAATATTAATATTTTACCCAAAGTAGAGGAGTTCTTTTATATTGCTCCAATTTCTTTACAGCTGCTTGTGGAGAATGCAGTTAAGCATAATTCTGCTTCAAAAGATTCTCCTCTAATTATTGAGATTTATTTGGAAGGCGATTATGTAGTGGTGAGCAATAATATACAGCAACTTGTCGTAGAAATCCCTTCATCAAAAGTAGGGATAACTAATATCATAGAGCGCTATCGTTTATTGAGCAAGAAGAATGTAATTGTAGAGCGAACACAGCGTAATTTTGTAGTGAAATTACCTCTATTAGAAAATAAAGTAAACTAGTAAGCAATGAGAGTATTAATAGTAGAAGACGAGGCTAGAAATGCAAATAAGCTAACACGTTTGTTAAATGATATTGATCCTACAATTGAGATTCTTCAAATTGTAGAGAGCGTAAAAACTTCAGTACAATGGTTGACAGAGAATAGTACGCCTGATCTTATTTTCATGGATATAAGACTAGAAGATGGGCTTTGTTTTGAAATTTTTGAACAAATACAAGTGAAGGCTCCCGTTGTATTTACTACTTCCTACGATGAGTATGCATTAAAAGCCTTTAAGGTTAATAGTGTTGACTATCTAATGAAACCTGTGCAGGAAGTTGATTTAGTACATGCATTGCAAAAGTATAAAACTTTACAATCGCCAAGTGTATTGCAAGAGTCAATACAAGATATTTTAGGACATTTGTATAAGAAAGATACGGTGTATCGCTCACGTTTTTTAATTCCTTTTAAAGATGGTTATAAGTCTATTAAGGTTGGAGAGATTAATTATATTTATTCGGAGCAAAAGATTACGCATTTATGTCTAAAAGATGGAACTATCCACATTGTAGGTCAAACTATGGAGGAGTTAGAAGAGGAGTTAGATTCTAACTACTTCTTTAGAGCAAATAGACAACATATTATTCATATCGATAGTATTGAGGGGATACACAACTACTTTAATGGTAAATTAAAAATTACATTGTTAAATGCTCCTCAAAGAGAGATAATTATCAGTCGTGAAAAAGCACCACTACTTAAGAGTTGGTTGAATTATTAAGACTTTATTTTTATAATAGAATATATAAAGAGTAGGCGATCGCCTACTCTTTTTTGTCTAAATTAAGTTCTAAAGAGAAAGAAAAAGCAAGGGCTTCACTATTTTTTTATCCTCCTTTCCCCATTTTTAAGTCTATTGGTTGAAGAAGTGCTGCAATATGTAGGAGAGTTGTAAGTCATACTTATTTTGAAATTGTAAATCTTTGAGTGTATAATAATTCGCTCCTTAGGAGGGAAAGTTATTTTAATTCTTTAAATCTACGGTTCAGCAATTATTTTTTACGGTTCGATTTATTAATCGAATTTTTTGTGCAACTAATTTTCATTTTTGTCCTTGAAAAATAGAAGACAAATGAGAAAAGTTATTAGAACAACTAAGTTTTTATTAGTTAGCGGTGCACTATGTGGTGCTCTTTTATTTACAGTTAGTTGTAATAAAAATAATGGGGCAGATAATGCAATGAATATGCAATTGGAAGTAAAAACAGCTTTAGTAAAGAAAGAAGATGCTACTGTTCTAAAAAAATATACTGCTTCATTAGAAGGAAAAGTGAATGTAGAAGTTAGAGCGCAAGCCTCTGGATATGTTGACAAGATAGTTGTTGATGAAGGTAGTTATGTAAAGAAGGGGCAAGCTATACTACTGATAGATGCTCAGCCTTATAAAATTCAGTTAAACAATGCTAATGCTAGTCTAAAAGCAGCTAAAGCGGCATTGGAAACAGCTCAATTAGAGAAAGATAAAGTGGCATCTTTATTAGAGAATTCATTTGTGTCACCAATACAAATGAAAACTGCTAATGCAGCATATGATAATGCGCTAGCAAATGTAGCACAGGCAGAAGCTGCGGTAGCAGAAGCACAACTTAATTTGAGCTACTGTACAGTTAAGGCTCCTGTAGATGGTTATTTAGGACGTATATCTAAGCGTGTAGGGAATTTAGTAACAGCAGGTGAAACAGAAGCATTAACCACGATGTCAGATATTTCTGATATGTATGCTTATTTTTCTATTAGCGAGGCAGATTATTATAATCTCTTGGCTGAGGGGAACAATACTGATGCAATTTTGAATATGCCAGTGGAGCTTGAATTAACCAATGGAACCCTTTATGATAAAGAAGGTAAAATAGATATGCTTAATGGAGAATTTGATAAGAGTACGAATTCACTAAGTGTAAGGGCTACTTTTCCCAACAGTAACCGTTTATTAAGAAATGGTGGTACTGGAATCGTTAATTTAATAAATACCCATAATAAAGTGATTCAAATTCCTATTGCTGCTACAATTGATTTACAAGATAAAATATTTGCTTTTGTTTTAAAACAGGACAATACAGTAGAACAAAGACAATTAAAGATTATAGGTAAGAATCTACATACCTATTTTATTGAGAATGGAATAAATGAAGGAGAGGTAATCGTAACTACAGGTATAGATAAATTGCAAGATGGCATGTCAGTATCTCCTTTGTCAAAGGATAGTTCTGCAGTAGTTAAAAACTAATAGGAAAATCCTTCAATTTATTCAAACAATAATAAAGAATTCAGATGTTAAAAAAGATAATACATAGGCCAGTATTGGCTACTGTTATTTCAGTTATTCTTGTGATTTTAGGATTAGTAGGGATGACGCAATTGCCAATTGCGCAATTTCCTGATATTGCACCACCTAGTGTTGCAGTACATGCATCCTATCCGGGAGGAAATGCTGAAACAGTATTAAAATCTGTTGTTACCCCATTAGAGGAAGTAATCAATGGAGTAGAGAATATGACGCATATCGAGTCTACTGCTAGTAATGATGGAACAGCATTGATCAATGTGTTTTTTGAGTTAGGAACAGATGCTGATCAGGCTGCGGTAAATGTGCAAAATAGGGTAGCACAAGTAACGGGTATATTGCCAGAGGAAGTTGTAAAAGCAGGGGTAGTTACTCAAAAAGAACAAAGAGGGATGATTATGGTTGTTGACTTAATCAGTGATGATTCAAGTCTATATGATGAAACCTTTGTTCAGAACTATGCTCGTATAAATATGGTTCGCGCTTTAAAACGTATTAAGGGAGTAGGAAACGTTCAGATTTTTGGGGAAAAAGATTATGCAATGCGCGTATGGTTGGATCCTCATAAGTTAGCCAATAGAGGTCTTACGCCAGCAGATATAGAACGTGCTATACAAAGCCAAAGTATGGAAGTAGCCGCTGGTAATTTAGGACAAAATGCAGGAGGTTCAGTTCAGTATACATTGACTTATCCAGGTAAGTATAATACACCAGAACAGTTTGAACAAATGGTCGTTCAGGCGGATGAGAAAGGAAATGTATTATACTTAAAAGATGTAGCAAGAATAGAATTTGGTTCGATTGCTTACGATGAAGAGAATAAAATTAATGGTAAAGAAGCTGTTACAATGGCTGTCTTTCAAACCAATGGTTCTAACGCAAATGAAATTCAAGAGCAAGTTTATGAAGTATTAGAAGAATTGACACCACAGCTTCCTAAAGGATTGAGATATAATGTAACTTTTGCTAATAAGACGCAATTAGACGAGTCAATTAATCAGGTAAAAAGTACACTTTTAGAGGCATTTATTTTAGTGTTTATTATTGTATATATCTTTTTACAAGATTTTCGCTCAACTATTATTCCAGCTATAGCAGTGCCTGTGTCTTTATTAGGGACGTTCTTTTTCCTTAATATGCTAGGCTTCTCGATTAATATGTTGACGTTATTTGCTTTGGTATTAGCAATTGGTATTGTGGTAGATGATGCTATTGTCGTCGTGGAAGCAGTGCACAGTACGATGGAACATGAGGGGTTAGATGCTAAGGAAGCAACTACTAAAGCAATGAGCGAAATTACAGGTGCAATTATTTCAATTACACTAGTAATGTCAGCTGTGTTTTTGCCAGTAGGATTTATGGAAGGACCGGTAGGGGTATTCTATCAGCAATTTGCTTTTACACTTGCTATTGCAATTTTAATTTCAGCTGTAAATGCTTTGACATTGAGTCCTGCACTATGTGCCTTATTGTTAAAAAATCATCATCATAGTTTAGAGCCAGGTACTCATAAGAAAACAACGTTTAAAACACGATTTTTTAGAAGCTTTAATGCAGGATTTACTTCTCTGACCAATAAGTATATCAAAGGAGTACAGTTTTTAATTAAACGAAAAGTAGTTAGTTTAACGCTGTTTTTAGGCTCAGTGGTAGGGATGATTATTTTGATGAATGTTACTCCAAAAGGATTTATTCCAAATGAGGATCAAGGTTTTGCAATGTTTGCATTGTCTTTACCTCCTGGATCATCAATAGATAGAACAACACAAGTGTTAAAAGAGGGAGATGAGTTACTTAGACAACACCCAGCAGTTAATTCAGTAACTACTATTTCGGGATTTAATATTTTAGGTAATGCAGCCAGTCCAGCGTATGGTATGGGGTTTATTACTTTTAAAGATAGAAAAGAAAGAGGTGATGTAGAAGATATCAATGAGATATTAGATCAATTAAATTATAATTTATCTCATATTAAAGAGGGAGATTACTTTGTATTTGCAGTACCTACCGTGCCAGGGTTTGGAGATTTTGATGGATTAGAAATGGTGATACAAGATCGAAAAGGAGGTAGTATTGAGGAGTTTGCACAGGTTGTTAATCAATTCAATATAGATTTGAGTAATACAGATGAGGTAGCTAGTGCCTTTACTATGTTTAAAGCTGATTTTCCGCAATATAAAATTGTAGTTGATCCAGTAAAAGCAAAAATGCACGGAGTTGAAGTAAGTGATATGATGTCAGCTATTCAACTTTTCTATGGTAGTGCGCAAGTGAATGATTTTAACCGCTTTGGGAAACAGTTTAAGGTGTTTGTTCAAGGGGATGCAGAGTTTAGAGCAGATGAAGAATCCTTTAAAACGCTGTATTTACATGCTAAAAATGGAGAGATGGTGCCACTAAACTCATTCGCTAGGTTAGAAAAAACATATGGTCCACAAGCAATTAGTCGTCATAACTTATTTAATTCTATTACGGTAAATGGTATCATAGCCCCTGGAGTGAGCACAGGACAAGCTATGGCAAAAGTGGAGCAGGTAGCAGCAGAAAAATTGCCTTCTGGATATAGTGTAGAATGGTTAGGATTAAGCAAGGAAGAAAAGAAATCTGGGAATCAAATGGTATTTATTTTTGCATTATCAATATTGTTTGTTTATTTCATTTTAGCAGCGCAATATGAGAGTTATATTTTACCATTAACGGTATTGTTTTCATTACCCGTTGGTATAATGGGAGTTTTCTTAGCAATTGGCGCTGTAGGAATTGCCAATAACATTTATGTACAAGTAGGTCTTATTATGCTCGTCGGATTGCTTGCTAAAAATGCTATTCTGATAGTTGAGTTTGCAGTTCAGCGACGCAATTTAGGTTATAGTATTGTCGATGCCGCAGTAGAAGCTGCTAGACTGCGTTTACGTCCAATATTAATGACATCTTTAGCTTTTATTGCAGGACTTGTACCTTTAATGTTTGTGCAAGGATCCTCAGCACAAGGAAATCATTCTATTAGTATTGGTACTGCTGGAGGAATGATCGTAGGTGTGGTATTAGGAGTATTTGTAATTCCGTTCTTGTATGTGTTTTTCCAATATTTACATGAAAAGATTTCTGGTACATCCGTTGTCGAAATTGAAAGAAAAGAACAACTAGAGCGATTAGATTAATGATTATATGAATCAAATGAAAAAATATATATATGTCTTAGTGGGTTCAACTTTGCTTACCGCTTGTAAGGTTGGGGAAAACTATAAGCAAACTGAGGTGGAGTTACCATCTCAGTATAGTGTTACTGAAGTAGAGGATAAGGTAAATGAAATGAATCAGCTATCGTGGAAAGAGTTCTTTAACCACGAAGAGTTATCTCAAATGATAGAGGTTGCCCTGCAACAAAATACAGATTTGCAATTAGCGGTTAAGAATCTTGAGCAGATGGAATTGTTATATAAGCAATCTAAACTGACATTATTACCAGAATTAACATTAAATGCAGCTGCTTCAAGAATGGAGTCGTCAAAGAATAGTCAAGTAGGACTAAGTAGTGCAAAGCGTACAAATGATGATTTTAATGCTCATTTAGGCTTAAATTGGGAATTAGATATATGGGGCAAGATTAGAAGACAGAAAGAAGCAAGCCTAGCAAGTTATTTACAACAGAAGGAGGTAAAGCGCGCTATTTCAAATCGTATAGTTGCTGAAGTAGCCAATACATATATCAATATTTTAATGTTGGATGAGCAATTAGATATTGCAAAACAAAGTGTGATATTAAGAGAGAATACCTATTTAATGACAAAGAAAATGTTTGAAGTAGGTAATGAAACAATTTTATCAGTTCAACAGTCGGAGGCTCAATGGTTAGAGGCAAGAGAGCTATTACCAATGATTGAGCAGGAAGTTGCCTTGCAAGAAAGTGCTTTGAATGTTTTGTTAAATGACTATCCAAAAGTAATAAATAGAACTGCCAAACTCAATGATTTGGTATTTAAAACCGACTTGAGTACTGGTGTACCAGCTAATTTTTTATCAAGTCGACCAGATATACAAGTTGCTGAATATGGTGTGATTATAGCAAATGCAAAAATGGGAGTAGCAAAGGGAGAGATGTATCCTAGTCTAACAATATCAGCTCAAGGTGGATTAAATAGTATTGAAGCCTCTGACTGGATGAAGACACCGGCTTCTTTATTTGGTACGTTAGCAGGAAATATTATTCAACCTATCTTCAATCAAAAGAAGTTGCGCACTGCTTATGAAATTGCTAAAGTAGAAAGAGAAAAAGCAGTAATTGACTTTAGAAGTACTGTTATTATAGGTTTTACAGAAGTGTATAATGCTTTAGTTAAAATTGATAAAATACAAGAAAAAGAAAGTTTAATGAACAGTAGGGTTGCGATATTAAATACTTCATTAGATAACACTAAGTTTATGTTTGAAATGGATAAAGCTTCATACTTAGAGGTAATTAATGCCCAATCATTGGCTTTGCAAGGGAATTTAAATTATATAGAACTAAAGCGAGATTATCTTGCTTCGTTAGTTGAGTTATATCGTTCCTTAGGAGGGAATTAAAAATGTTATTGTAAGAGTGATTGATAAAGGTGATTGAGAGAAAAGGGATCAATGCGTAGGCATTGGTCCTTTTTTGTTTTATTTTTTTACCTATTGGTAGTAAATTATTATGTATTTATAGTTTATTAATAAGTAAATCGAAGTAATAGTTATATTTGTGTGATAAATAATAAAAGAATGATTAGTAATAGGGAGCGAACACAACAAATAATCTTGTCAGCTATAGCTGCTTTATTTGTTATAGGAGTAGGAATCTATGGATACAAGCAAAATCATAATAGCAAAATAGAGAAAATTGTTGCTTCAAAAGAAAGTATAGAGAGTGATACGCTTGTATTGAAAAGTAATTATAAATCTTATCTAAAGGAATATAAGGCTACTTATTTAGCTAGTAATGGTATAGTAATAAAAAGTAATCTAGAAGGCGAAGTAAAAAATGTATTGATAGGTAAAGGTCAGTATATAGAGAAAGGTAAGACAATAGCTTATGTAGAAACTAAATTAAGTGAAGAGACGCTTGAGCTTGCTAAAGAGCGCTACAAAGAGTTGCAGAGTGATTTAGACAAGGAGCAAGAAAACTTAGCATCCTTGGATATTAATGATTCAGCGAGTATAATTAATAGTCAGATGCGCATTGAAATGCTTAAGCAAGCTTTGGTTTTAGCAGATAAAGCGATGAAGGAAATGCAGCAGTCAATGCATTCTTCTGCATTAGTTTCCGCAGTTGCAGGAGTTGTGGATACAGTGTACCTAACTAACAATAGTATTATCTCAATAAGTTCTGATGTTATGAAGGTATTGGAATATGGTTATCAAGTTACAGTAGATGATAGTTTAATTAGGTTATGGGAAAATATCCAATCTTTAGAAAAAGATAATGTTGAAGTTAAAAGTTATATTGAGCAGAGCGCAGGAGAGGAGATTCTTTTTGATTTCGGAAGGTATGTAAGTAATGATACATTTAAGACTAAAAAAGACTTGTTTATTCCTACTAAAAGTGAAAAAATAATACAAATAAAAATGCTAAAGCTATATTCACAGTGGTATATAAGGATGTTATAGAAGTTCCTAATACTGCGATAAGACAAGATGAGGGGGGGAGTTATATTATTAATGTGTCTGGAGAAAAGCTGATAATTGAGGTTTTACGTGAAATGAATAAAGTAAGCTTAATAAAAGGTAATAATCTAGATGGACAAAAGATTCTTGTCAGTTATACAAAGTAATTTTTCTAGATTAAGATGTATAAATAGATTGCTAATATTGTAATGCTTCGGATTTCTTTAAAAAAATATTGTTTACAACTTTTTTAGTATCAGAAGGTTGTGATAAAAGTATAAAAATGATTAAAAAAATATTTGTAGAACTCAACAATAGCGCTATATTTGCACTCGCAATACAGAACGAAAGAGTTCGACTGGAGAAATGGCAGAGTGGTCGAATGCGGCGGTCTTGAAAACCGTTGACTGTAACAGGTCCGGGGGTTCGAATCCCTCTTTCTCCGCTGATTTATAAAAGATAACTTTTTAAAGTCATCAAAAAAGCACAAAACCTATGATTCACAACGAGTTATAGGTTTTTTCTTTTTTTTAGGGGTATCGCATTTTATTCAAAAATGCTCAAAAAAAAGTTACAGATTCGGTGCACAAAAAAACGGATCAACCTCAAAAGTTGGGGATCAAGTACAAAAGTTGGGGATCAAGTACAAAAGTTGGGGACTAGGCAAAAAGTTTAGTTAATCTGAAAAGGAAAAACGACTTATCTCTCACTCCTCTGAATTGAGCTCTGAAAGCTTTTATTGTTTACTTCTTTATGCTCAGCTCCCCATTGTCCTAAAGCTTTAATAATAGGAGATAGTTTTAATCCAATAGAAGTTAACTCATATTCAACACGTGGTGGCACTTCTGGATAAACTGTTCTGAAGATAATATTATGATCTTCCAGTTTACGTAATTGAAGAGTAAGTACTCTTTCTGTAATATTTGGTAATACCTTTTTAATCTCTCCAAAACGCATCTTACCTTCAAGTAAATAACAACAAATAGCCATTGTCCATTGTCCTCCAATTATACTTATGGCATATACCTCATTACATTCATTTTCAAGTGCTTTTTTGTTTTCGAAGTGAGTAGAAGTTTCTTTAATTTTGGTCATACTTACTTTTTTGATAGTATCTAACAATTGGAGGCTAAGGTACAAAAAACTGTTTGAACTCCCTATTTTTGCGGTAGTACTAACAATTAATAGTAAGAAATGATGCGTACATTAGTGATATTAAGTCATCCTAATTTTGGAGAATCGATTGTAAATAAGTTATGGATAAATGAGTTAGAGCAATCTCTAGAGCGATACTTTATTCATAACCTATATGCTGAATATCCGGATGGAATAATTGATGTTCAAAAAGAACAGAAATTGATAGAATCTTATGATCATATTATATTTCAATTTCCTTTTTATTGGTTTAATTGCCCTCCTTTGTTAAAAACTTGGCTAGATGAAGTACTGACGTACGGCTGGGCTTATGGCAGTAAGAGTGGTTATAAAGTAGGTAATAAGAAAATAGGTTTAGCTATAACAGCAGGTATTGATGAGAAGGAGTATAGTACAGAAGGAAAGTATAAATATACTTTAGAACAACTATTAGCCCCTTTTGAAGTAACGTTTAACTATATTAAGGCTGATTATAAAGGATTCTATGCATGCTATGGAATTGAACAGGACAGTTCAGTAGAAACAATAAAAAGTAGTGTTGCGCCTTATAAACAGTTTATAGAATCAGTATAATATTAAGAAAAAATAATGAATTTAGAATTATATCAAATAGATGCTTTTACAGAGCATATTTTTCATGGGAACCCAGCTTGTGTTGTCCCATTAAAAACTTGGTTACCAGACGAGATATTATTTAAAATAACGAGAGAAAATGCTGTTGCAGAGACAGCTTTCTTTATTGATAATGGTGATAGTATTCATTTAAGATGGTTCACTCCCGAGATAGAAATGGACCTATGTGGACATGCTACATTAGCTACAGCACATTGTCTATCAAGTATATTACAATATCCAAAGGAAAGAATTGTATTTGACACGAAAAGTGGTGAATTAATTGTAGAGGTAAAGGATGGAATGTATTATATGGATTTTCCGTCAAGAATGCCAGAGGTTTCAGCATTACCGGATGCTATCGCTAAATCACTTGATATACAGCCTAAAGAAGTTTATAAATATAGAGATTATATCTTAGTTTATGAGTCAGAGGAAGATGTGAAAAATATTATAGTGAATCAATCTGTTTTAGATTTAATTAACTTAGATCCTGGTGGAGTGGTGGTGACCGCTGTTGGAGCAGATAGTGATTTTGTTTCTAGATATTTCACTCCTCAATCTACTATTCTTGAGGATCCTGTAACTGGATCAGCACATTGTTCCCTTATTCAATTTTGGTCATCGCGATTAGGAAAACATATACTTTTTGCAAAGCAAATATCAAAAAGAGGTGGTGAATTATACTGTGAGAATAAAGAAGAAAGAGTAATAGTAGCAGGTAAAGCAAGAGTATACTCTAAGGGAAATATTTTTATCGAATAGTTAATACATTTAACCTAAAACACTACTCATTAAAAAGATTGTTACTATTACCTATAGTGTATTTATAGCAAACAAATATTTTTTAGTTCGGTACTTTCTAGTAATGTGTGGTGTTTGTAATGATCTATAGAGATATTAAGTAATGGTGTCTTGCATTACTTTAATTTTCTGGTTACAATTAAACTGTAACGTCCTTACTTGTTAGGTGATTTTATTGAAAACTTAAGGTTTATATGGAGTAATTAGAATAATCTCATATCACCATCTTTTATCCATTGTTTTTTTTTCATGATGTAGTAAATCACGAAAGATAAAATCATTGGTAATAAAATTTGTAAAAAAAAGATAGCACGTAGAATGTATGAGGTAGAGTAAGAGGCTTTCATTGCATTAAAAGTTCCTATTTGACCTACAAAACCACAGCTTCCCATACCAGATTCTAAAGCTGTATTTTGCATATTAAAAAACAGAATTGCAATAGGACCAAGTATTGCAGCTGTTAATGTAGGAGGTATCCATATTTTCCAATTTCTGTAAATATTTGGCATTTGTAACATACTAGTACCTATACCTTGTGCAAGTATTCCTTTTAAGCCATTATCTTTATAACTGATAGTTGCAAAACCTATCATTTGGGCACAGCAACCAATCGTGGCAGCTCCTGCTGCTAAACCATCTAATTGCAGCATTAGACATAAAGCTGCAGAAGAAATAGGAAGTGTCAAAACCATGCCTACTATTACAGAAACTACAATCCCCATGATAAGTGGGTTAGCCTCAGTGGAAATAACGATAACTTGTCCAATCCATTGCATTACTTGATTTACACTTGGACCTATCCATTGTGCTAGAGTTACTCCAGCTAAGACAGTTATAATTGGTGTAATTACAATATCTATTTTGGTTTCACCTGATACCGCTTTTCCAATTTCTACAGCTATAATAGATGCAATAAACACTCCTAAAGGACCACCCAATTGATAAGCGGCAACTCCAACAACTGCAGAAGAAAATAAAACTAATTGGGGAGCACGTAAACTATAAGCGATAGCAAGGGCTATGACAGGTCCGGTTGCTTGATTTGCAAAAGGCCAAACGACTTCATTGAGAAATGAAATATTGAATTCTTCACCTACAGTTTTTAAAATAGTCCCTACCAGCAAGGTTGCAAACAAACCATAAGCCATGGCACCCATAGCATCAATAAAGTATCGCTTACTTGAAATTTGTATATCTTTTTGAAGAAACTGT
>NZ_BAEX01000038.1 GCF_000246945.1 Myroides injenensis M09-0166 | reverse complement strand
CAACAGGTTTTTTTATCTGCAAGAAAAAAATTGTATTTTTTTATTCTTAGCTTTGTATATAACAAAATCAATGTATCCTTTGATATTATGAAAGATTCAAAACAATTTGTTCAAGAAAATAAGCAACGTCTTTTAGATGAGCTAATTGAACTACTTAAAAAGCCTTCTATTAGTGCTGATAGTGCTTATTCACAAGATGTAATCAATACTGCCGAAGCAGTAAAAGAAAGTTTAGAAAAAGCAGGATGCGACCTAGTAGAGCTATGTGAAACTCCAGGTTATCCTATTGTTTATGGAGAAAAAATTATAGATCCAGCTTTGCCAACTGTATTAGTATATGGACACTACGATGTTCAACCAGCTGATCCAATTGAATTATGGACTTCTCCTCCATTCGAACCAGTAATCAAAAAAACTGATATACACCCAGAAGGAGCAATATTTGCTCGTGGAGCTTGTGATGATAAAGGTCAAATGTTTATGCACGTAAAAGCATTTGAATATATGGTTGCAAACAACTCTTTACCATGTAACGTTAAGTTCATGATTGAGGGAGAAGAAGAAGTAGGATCGGTAAGTTTAGGATGGTTTGTAAAACGCAATCATGATAAACTTAAAAATGACGTTATCTTAATCTCTGATACAGGGATGATTTCTAATGAACAACCATCGATTACTACGGGATTAAGAGGTTTAAGCTATGTAGAAGTAGAAGTTACTGGACCTAATAGAGACTTGCATTCAGGTTTATATGGTGGAGCGGTAGCAAACCCTATTAATGTATTAACGAAAATGATTGCTTCATTACACGATGAAAGTAATCATATTACTATACCAGGCTTCTATGATAAAGTAGAAGAACTATCTCGCGAAGAAAGAGATGAAATGGCTAAAC
This sequence comes from Myroides injenensis M09-0166, assembly GCF_000246945.1. Lineage (GTDB taxonomy): Bacteria > Bacteroidota > Bacteroidia > Flavobacteriales > Flavobacteriaceae > Flavobacterium > Flavobacterium injenense. The sequence goes on along the minus strand of NZ_BAEX01000038.1, from coordinate 30,398 downwards.
GTCCTTTCTCTTTAGAAGATTATAAAGAGAAATTAGACATTGACGAAGTTTACGGAGAAGCTGGATATACAACAAATGAACGCAACTCTATACGCCCTACACTTGATGTAAACGGTATTTGGGGAGGATATACTGGAGAAGGTGCTAAAACTGTTATTGCTAGCAAAGCATTTGCTAAAATTTCAATGCGTTTAGTTCCTAATCAAGAATGGGAAGAAATTACAGAACTTTTCAAAAAACACTTTGAAAGTATCGCTCCAAAAGGAGTGCGCGTAGAGGTAAAACCTCATCACGGTGGACAAGGTTACGTTACTCCTATTGATTCTATTGGATATCAAGCTGCTGCTAAAGCATACGAAGATACATTTGGGGTAGCTCCTATTCCAGTACGCTCAGGAGGAAGTATTCCGATTGTTGCATTATTTGAAGAAGAACTAGGCTCTAAATCAGTAATGATGGGATTCGGATTAGACACTGATGCAATCCACTCTCCTAACGAACACTTTGGTGTATTCAACTACCTTAAAGGTATTGAGACTATTCCATTATTCTACAAATATTACGCAGACATGATGAAATAATTCATTATTAAAATACATAAGTCTTTTATAAAAGGCTATGAAACAAAAAACCCAGCTTTATAAGGCTGGGTTTTTAATTTAAAAATTATTTTGGTCCTCCTACAGAACTTGCTGAATGACCATGACCATCATCGATAGTTAAAGTTATATTTTTTGGAGCATTTCTATTTCCATAACCATTTTTTCCATCTTTAAATACTAATGGAATAGGCTTTTTCAATGTAAAGTGAAATCTTCCCTCTTCGTCCTTTGTAACTTCTAAAGCATCTTCATAGAATCCTTCATCTACATATTTATATACCGCGTCATGATTTCCATCTTTTTGTTCTTCTTCATTTTCAATACCTAAGTTAACTTGCAGAGTAGCCATCTTACTCTTTCCTTCAAGTTTATAACCAAACCCTCTGGTAATAGTAAATAAACCTTCTTCTGGTTGATTAATACTAATAGTAAGATTACCTCCTCTTAACTCTCCATACTTTTCAATTCTTTCTTTTTTTATTGCATTCTTTTCTTCTTTAGATTCATAGTCTATCATATCCCACATGATAATATAAGTATCATTATGATATGGTCCTATTTTAGTTATCGGGCTATAATTCCAATATTTATAAGTCACCTCTTTATCATCTACTTTTGTGTTCACAGTAAACGAACCATATGTTTTTCTCTTTACTACCTCACCTACATCATCTTTTCCTCCATTGTCCTTGTCGCCTTTACTATTATCATCACTACTACATCCTGCAAAAACAAGTGTAAACACAATCAGCATTGCTGTCAATTTTTTCATAATTCTATTTTATATTAATTTATACAGTAAAAACGTAAGGTGAATTTTCAACTTTTAAATTTTAACATTATTATTAATCAAATATATAATCTTTTAAACAGATTAGACCATAAAAAACAGCAATTAGCAAATTATATAAAAACACAAAAGAGGTCAGCTTTAAAGTTGACCTCTTTTAGAAATATTTTTTTTATAAGAAATTACATAAATGTACTTGGTGATACGCCATAGCGTTTTTTAAATATCGCCGAGAAATGATTATAATGTTTATATCCTACATGTCTAGCAATGTCTACTATATTATAACTTCCTTTTGGGGCAGAACGAAGAATTTTATATGCTTCATTCATCCTTACCTCTATCAAATAATCATGTATAGTTACGCCAAAACATTGTTTAAAACCTGCTTGCAGTTTTGTGCGATTCATACCAATATGTATCGCTAATTCTTCAATAGAGCGTTTAACAGCATAATCTCTAGTTAACATTTCACGCAAATGATATAATCGCTCTAAATCACTTTTATGAATTTTAATTTCATTACTCTTTTCTGCATTTTCTATTTGATGAAGCTGTAAACCTAAAAGCATTAAAACCTTTCCTTCTAAAAAAAGCTGTTTGACTAAACCTGTATAAGGACAGGTATTCATCTCATAAATTAGTTGTCTCATCTCAGGAGAAATAAAGTAACTTCCATTACCTAGTAGAGTCACCTCCTTATTTAATACTTGTTTTAAAAATTGATCGCTACTTCTAGATTGATCACTTAAGTTTGCTTTTAACCACTGCTCGCTCAATTCTATCTCAAAGCTTATTGCGTCTTCACATACAGGATCATACAAATACCCATCAAGTTCAGGTAAATAAAATGTTGTACACCTGCCACTTTCAGTTTTAATACCAGATTTTAATTGATGCTTTGGCTGATAGACCGTATGACCATTTGATAACTCATAATGCATCTGTATATAAGGTAATTCGCGATATACATAGGTTTCTTTTTCTTTCGTACGATTACTCTTGTAAAAGTGCAGACTAAATGCCCTTGCCTCTATCTGTCGATATTCTTGCACAAGATTATCTTCTGTCAAAATACGATCGTATTCATAACTCCAATTTCTTCTTGGTTTCCACAATTCCTGTCTATTTACACTCTGCTTCATACTCCTACTTTTAGTCATTTACATCAATCACTATTCCTGCTAAAAACATATTTATTACTGCACAAACAGTATGCAAAGATAGCTAACTTTGATTAATTCTAAATAATAAAATACAAATGAACAAAATAAGCTTATCACAAGAATCAGAGAATCTTAAAGATTTTTGGCAACTTAAAAACTTAGGAAACATAAATAACCATACCATCAATTTAATTAAACTTCAGGGCGAGTTTGAATGGCATTCACATGACGATGAAGATAAATTATTTATGGTTGTAGATGGTGTATTAGACCTACATTTTAGAGATAAAGTAATCACTCTACATCCTAACGAGTGCATCATCGTCCCAAAAGGAGTAGAAAACAAACCAGTAGGAAGAGATGAAGTAACACTAATGTTAGTGGAACCGAATAGAATGTAATATTACAGCATACTTAATGGTTTATAAGCATTTAGATTCACCATTAAGTATGCTAATTGATAGCCAATCTTATATCACTCTTTATCAAAATAACATTTGATATTAGCTATCAAGAACATCCTCTCAGTTATGTTATGTTTAGATAATAACTATCATTTTAAATAGTCCCGCTTAAATATAATTACAAGTAAACATGCAATAGTGTTTATACGCACTATTGAGCTTTATTCTTTTCCTCAATCCAAAGCCCCATATATTTGCTACTCTGAGCACAATTCTGTTTAAATACTTCTCCGATAAAATTATGTTTTCTATGTTGTTCTAAAGATTCTAATATTGACAATATAGCTACTTTATAATTTCTTTCAAACGCTTTATAATCAAACATTTTCTCATGAATAGCAACGCCTTTCCCTTGCATTTCTTTCCACATTTTCTCCTCTGAATACAATAAAACAGCCTTATTTACTATATCTTCTACCTCATCAGTTACAAACCCACACCATTCACATTCGCCCTTCATAGACTCTGCTCCAACTGTCGAGGTGATTGAAGGCGTACCAACTGACATAGCATCTACAAACTTACCTTTAATACCAGCCCCAAAAGGAATAGGAGCAAGCATTACTCTAGCATCACTTATAACCTCAAGCGCATCATCTGCGCGTCCATGGACTAAGAATCTCTCTTGTTTATTATGAAGTTGTAAAACCTTTTGGGAGGGATAAGCTCCATAAATGTGCATATTTACCTTAGGTAACTTCTTACTTAATACTGGCCAAATAACAGTCTTTAGATATAGTACGGTTTGCCAATTAGGTTCGTGTATAAAGTTCCCAATAAATACAAAACCTTCTCTATCATCAAAACTTTTCCACTGATTGATATCATCATCATTTAGAGCTTTTTCTAAAAAAGGCAGATAGAATAATAAAGAACTGTCTATCTTAAACTTATTTACCAATAACTCATATTCATACATAGAAATAAGTAAAGTCAAATCGCATCGCATAATACTTGCTATTTCTCGTTTACTACGTTCAGAATATAGAAAATAATCAATATTCTTTTCACCTTTTTTAAACATTTCATGACGAGCATATCTCAGAAAATGAAGGTCTTCAGTATCTAATATCGTCATAGCATTTGGGCAACACTCTGTAACTCTCCAACCAAACTGCTCTTCAACCATAAAGCGGTCATAGATTACTATATCGGGATTAAGAGATAATAATACTTCATCAGTACGCTTATCATTTAACCATATTTCTAACTCTTGCACATCGTATGGTGATAAATCATCACTGTATGGTGATTTATTAGCTGTAGAGGTAAAATAAACCTTCATTCCCCATTGGTAAAAACACTCTAATAACTGTAGCATTCGCTTACCTGCAGCAGATGACTTTGACTCTGGCCACACTTGACCGATAACCAATACTTTTTTATCTGACAATCTATCTTCCATAGCACAAAAATAAGGTTTATATGAATCATTTTTAAACTCTTTTATATTTGCTATTTTTGCTAAAAAGAAACGGTATTATGTTAGGACTAAAATTATTGACAGACCCAAGATGGGCAAACATAGCAGAATCTAATCTGGAAGAAATTTTAACAGATCACTGCTGGTGTGAACAAAAAGCAGCTACTAATGCTATTACCCTTATCACCTATAATTCAGAACATGAAGATTTAGTAACTGAATTAACAGTTATTGCTATAGAAGAAATGGAACATTTTAAGATGGTTCATGAAATTATAAAACAGCGTGGTTACACTTTAGGGAGAGAGCGCAAAGATGATTATGTAAATCAACTATATAAATTTTGTAGAAAAGACGGAAGTCGCAATGACGCTTTTATTGACAGATTGCTTTTTGCTGCAATGATAGAAGCTAGAAGTTGTGAAAGATTTAGAGTGCTTTATCAAAATATTAAAGATGAAGAGCTTTCAAAATTTTATTATGAATTGATGGTATCTGAAGCAAATCACTATACAACTTTTTTAAAGTTTGCTAAAAAGTATTCTGAAAAAGTAGATGTAGATAAACGATGGAAAGAATGGTTAGATTTTGAAGGACAACTAATCCAATCTTATGGTAATAAAGAACATATCCACGGATAAACATAAAAAAATAAGCGATACATCTGTATCGCCTATTTTTTATGAACATATTTTTAATGATTATAACTCAGCTGTCCACTCTATTCCACTAATATCAATCAATCTAACTATTTTAGCTTGGTTAAAACCTTCATTTACGATTGGCAATTTCACCAAAGCTTTAGCTCCTAAAGGAATAACTAAACTATGTTTACCAGGTTGTACTTTAGCAACATAAACGTTCTCAATTTGATTTTCACTTAGTTGTGAAAGTGCAGTACCGTCCCATTTATGAATGACTTCTCCAGAAGCAGTTTCAATCTGTACTCCTATTAAAAAAGATCCATATACATCAGCTCCTTCAACACGATAAACTTGAAAAGCTAATTCACTGTCTGTTATAGATACATCAGCTAACTCAATTTTAGGCTTCACTGATTTATTATGTAATGTACCAAACACGCCACCATGAAATACTTGGTTAGTATATAACGTCAGTAATAAAATAGCAAATGAGCCAACGAAAACTACTGGCTTTAAATTCTTAATTGGTAATACTCCTGAACCTAGAAAATTAAACCAGCGTTTTTGCGTAAACTTAAATCCTTTTTTCTCTAAGTAATAATCAATAGATCCAATACCTCCACCTGTCAGAAAAAGTATAAATCCAGTAGCCACTCCTAAAACTCCAATCTGCCATTCATCTAAACAAGTTGTACCAATCCATCCGGACCCCAATAAAATACCCATTGCTAGTGATATTACACCTATAGACATCAATCGAGTAAAAAGTCCTAACATTATACAAAGTCCAACTATCGCTTCTACGATAGTAAAGATAACCATTGCCCACCATAATATATCTGGGTGAGTAACTAGGTATTCAATAAGAGGTTTAATTCCTAAGGCATTAGGAAGAAAGTGATTAAACTTTACTCCTATATATCCAACCTCATTTTCAATTAATTTATTTTCTAATATTAAACGGCGCCAAAAAGCAGAAAAGTAAGTCCACCCTACTACCATACGGATAGCAAGAGTAAAAAATCCAGCCGTAGTATACGACTGTTTATTAAAAGTTTGCATTTCTAAATTTATAAAATTGTGTAATAATTATTCAAAATATAATATTCTCTACCTTATCAAAAAAGCAGAATATTATTTCATTCTCTAAACTTTAATTACACTAGAGCTACTTTAATTTTTTTAAACATTAAATACAGTGGCGGTGAAGTACCCGTTAACTCTAAAAAATAGTCTTCTAAAAAAACGCACGATTGTGGTATAAAAGATAAGTTGTGCTTTAATCTAAAATCATTATCTAAAAATAAAGAAGTCTTTACAATACTAGATTTATCTTGTGTAGAACTTTTCGCTAAAACTTCGGCATCACAGATTGATAGATATGAAGATAAAGCTAACGCCTTACTACCACTAATAGGTGTTTCTATACTTAATTCAAAAGCTTGAAAAAAGTTCTTTTTGGCAGAACATCCTATTGTAGAAAAAGCTATTAAAGTTATCCACAAATAACATTGTAATTGCACAAAAAGATTTTTCTTTAACGCTTTCATTTTAACCATATTCGAAATCAATCTCAAAAATAGAAGATTAAACTAGATTAAGGCAATATAATTACTCAAATTATTGTTAATACTATAAGGTTTGTAATAAAGATGTTTCAATTTAAGATTCTATAAGACAAATAACTTATTTTTACTCCAACTATAATTTTAAAACTTATGAAAATTATATTAACAACTTTTCTTCTTTTGCTAGGAGCAACTTCATTTGCACAAAGAATAAACGGCATAGACTTTCTAAAAGATAATCCAGAATACCTAGAAGTAATAGTTTCATCACGTGGGTTAAGTACAAAATTAAATCTATTAATAGATTATGGTCAGCCAACTAAACTCTTATCAAATAACAAGAAAGAAATGCTTGTTACAGATAACAATGGCAATCCCTTAGAGTTCTATTCTCGTATAGGTATTTTTAATTATATGAATAGTATAGATTACAATTTAGATAGAATAATAACTAGAAAAGTTGATGATGGAATAGAGCATAACTATTACATTTTTAGAAAGAAAAAAAACTATCCTTATACAAATACTTGTAATCATTGTTCATCATCCACTCTTAGCAATGATTACAATCCTTTCACAGAAAATGTAAAAATAGAGGTATCTCAATAAAGCAGATTATTAAATTAAACAATATAATATATTAAAACGAATGGTTTAATATATTATATTTGTTCCATGGCAAGAATAAAAGAATTTGACTATAACGAAAAACTAGAAGAAGCAAGAAACCTATTTTGGGAAAAAGGATATAATGTTACCTCTATGAATGACATTGTTGAACGTCTTCAATTAAATAGAAGTAGTATCTATGCAACTTTTGGAAATAAACGAGATTTGTTTATTGAGTGTTTACAAAACTATGCTAAATTAAAAACGGCACAATATATTGCAGCTTCAAACCAAGTGGCTCAAACACCTTTTGATAAACTATCTAAAATGGTTCATTCTATTATATTACAAACAATTAAAGACAATAAAACTTGCCTAATAGTTAGAAGCATATCTGAATTAAGTTCATCAGATAGAGAAATAAAAAATCTTATTATTCAAAATGGAGTTGTATTACACAACCTACTAAATGAATTAATAGATAAATCAAAAGAGTCTGGCGAATTAAAGAAAGACTTGTCTACTCCTACTTTAAGTAACTTTATTTTATCCAGCTTTAGCGGTATTTATGAACATTATCTACTGTCAAAAAATATACAAGAAGTAAAAGATATGATCAATTTAATGTTAAGTTCTTTTAGGGCTTAATTTTTTAACTTATAATGGAACGAACGTTTTAATTAAATAATATGAATAACACAAAATCAACTCAAGAAGTCATAGACATCTTCTATAACAACATAGCAACAGGTAAATCAAATGAGAATATAAAATTATTCAGTGACAACATAGAATGGCGAATACCTGGTAATGCCTCAATCGCTCTGTGGATTAAAGATAGAAATACAAAAGAAGAAGTAGCGGATTTTTATAAAGATTTATATCAATATACAGAACCTCTTACATTTGATATAACAGGTAAATTTATTAGTAATAATAAAGCTTTTGTTACAGGTAACCTAACTTCGCGAATAAAGAAAACTGGAAAAATATTTGCTAGCCCATTTAGCGTTCAATTTATTGTCAGAGATGGATTAATAACCCATTACTTAATGCTCGAAGATAGTTTTGGTCTTACAGAAGCAATGAAATAGTAAAAAGGGATTAAATGCTGACATTTAATCCCTTTTTACATTATATACGATTGTGAAAAAATAAATCATAATCTGTATTAAACATCAATAAAAGCAATAACTATCATAACCAAGCACCACCTAAAATTGTATAATAACTACTTTATTCCATATACTTAACAAATTGTTTCAAAATAAAAAAAGTGAAAATTAATTTGTTCATATCACTTCTTGTTCTATATTTGTAGAACAAGAACTACAAATATAGTCGAATTATGAAATCATATATCTATATACTTAGTTTAATGGTACTATACTGTATGACCTCCTGTAAGATTAATCAAAAATTAAATGGTGAGAATATTGGTAAATGGAAATATGTTACTAAATATGAGCATGAAACAATAATTGAAAAAGGGAGATACAATAAATCTGGATTACAGAAGGGAACATGGAGATATAAAAAAAATGGAAGACTTTTCAAAAAAGAAGTATTTAGAGATACTATTGCTTCTGTCCTATATTATCACAGTAATGGAAAAATTCATATTAAAGGTCAAATAGCATATACAGAAAAAAATAAACTGATTCACTATTATTATTATGGACCTTGGTTTATATACAATAAAAAAGAAAAACTTACTGACGTCAAACATTACAAAGAAGGAATATTAACACATCATACTGTATTAAAAAATGATTAAACTACCGCAAACTGAAGAGCAACTAATGGAGTATATATGGGAACTTAAAGAAGCATTTGCAAAGGACTTATTAGATAAGTATAATGATCCAAAACCAGCCCCCACAACTCTAGCTACTTTATTAAAAAGACTAGTAGATAAAAAATTTATAGATTACAAGACATTTGGAAACTCTCGAGCATACTTTCCAATTATTAATAAAGAAGATTACTTTGAATCTCACATTAATAATATTGTTGAGAATTACTTTGATAATTCAGCATTATCATTTGCCTCCTTCTTTACTAAAAAAAGTAAAATGACAAAAAAAAGAGCTTGAAGAACTAAAAAAGATAGTAGATGATCAATTAAAAAAATAATTACTATGCTATTATACCTAACCAAAATAACAATTATACTGTCAATCGCTTTACTTCTATACAAACTTTTATTAGAAGATACCAAGGCGCATCACTTCAAAAGATATTACTTATTAGGTACCTTAATTTTAGGGTTACTATTTCCATTGATAACGGTAACAAATGTCACACTATCAACAGTAACGAATACCTATACGAACTTAAATGAAATTGAAATTTTTACTAGTAATACATCAGAAAAGACTAATATAAACTGGACGCAAATAGCATATATAGTCTACATTATAGGTGTGGTTGTAACAGCAGTTAGATTTATAATTTCACTTTATAGACTTAATAAGTTAAAACAAAAAGGCATTTTAATAAAAGATAAGGGATATTCTTATGTCTTGCTAAATCATTTAGACAACGCATTCTCATTTGGAAAAACAATTTACCTACCAAATACAATTGATTACAAATCAACTAACAAAATTGTAAAACATGAAAAAGCACATATTAGTCAACTTCACAGTTTTGACATCATCTTTATCGAATGCTTAAAAATTATCTTCTGGTTTCACCCTTTGTTCTATAACTATAAAACATGTATTGCACTAAATCATGAGTTTTTAGCAGATGATGCAAGTATAGACACAAAACAAGAAATAAACGATTACTTACAAATATTACTACACCAAACCTATAAACAGAATGAACTAGCATTGACAAGTTCATTTAATTTTAACCTAACCAAAAAACGTTTTATTATGATTACAAAGAAAAACAGTCCGTACAAAAACTTACTAGGCATTACCACATCTTGTATGCTTTTTATCAGCATTGGTTTATTAACTGTAAATGCACAAGAACAGCATAAATACAATGATTCAAATCATGAAAAAATATATACAGCTGCAGAAAAATATGCAACTTATCCCGGTGGTATGAATGCTTTCCAAAATGAATTTGTCACTAAATTCATTTTACCAGAAACCACTAATATAAATGATAACATAAAAGTAATAGTACAATTTGTGGTAGAAAAGGATGGATCACTTTCAAATATAAATATCTTAAAAGACCCTGGATATAACATAGGAGCACAAGTAACCTCAACTCTAACAAGTATGTCTAGATGGGTCCCTGCAGTAGTAGAGGGAGAAAATGTTAGAAGTTATTATACATTACCAATCACTCTCCATGCAGACAATAATAGCTCTAAATAATAATAAAACAGCAAGGAATTACTTAATGTAATTCCTTGCTGTTTTTCGTAACACTTATTTATCTTTTTTGTATTTTTAACCAAAAATATCAAAAAAACACTAAGTTTTTTCATAGTAAGTGCGCTATTAATAATGAGTGTAAGTGCTCAAATTAAAGATAGGCTACCTTCTTTCCTAAGTAATCAATATTTGGAATGTAAGACTACAGATACAATATCGTATGCAGATAATAAAAACTTCAAACCAGCATACTCGAGAATAGCAATAAATCAGTTGGCTATTAATTTTTCAAAATTATTTCATAAAAAATTTCCAAACGAAAATATTACTGTACCCATCAACATCGTTTTTCAATTAACTATTTCTGAATCAGGAGAAATACAAGCAACTGAAATTACACGTAGCCTATTTCCTGACAATATCAATATGGAATTAATGGGTATAGTTAAAGATGTAACTGTTGACTCATGGGAACCTGCAATATATCAAGGCAAAAAAATTGTATCTCAAGTAACATTACCCCTAACAGTCTTTCCTAAGAAATAAATTAACTATTGAGTTGAATTATTCTTTTTTATAATGAATCCTTCCTATTTTTGGGTAAGCTATTATAAACTAAATAATAAGAGTGATCTATCAATTCTTTTAGTAATTCCCATTTTATAATTCCATTTAAATGGACGCTATTCCAATGTTTTTTATTCATATGATATGCGGGCAGAATATCATTATAATTCTCTCTTAACTCTATTTATAAACTTAAACATATTTATCATTAAAACTAAACTGACAATCAAATAAGAAAACATAAAACAACCTTTTACTTCCTAAATACACTAAAAACCAATATGTTTTTAAATAAAATATTAACATTACAATTAATTATAAAATCAAATAATATACAATAAAATTTACGAAACAATTAAACATTATGTTTTTATAATAAAAAATACAAAAAAATCGAACACTGTCCTATTAATTTTTTTAACAATGCATTTTGTTTATTTTAGCAAATCTTAAATAAACCTAAAATATGATTAAAAAAATTACTCTAAAATTAATACCATTACTTGTATTATTAATTGGTATTAATTCTTTTGCGCAACAAAAAAAGTCAATTACAGGAACTGTAACTGACGAAGAAGGTATTCCTCTAATAGGAGCCACAATACTAATCCAAAATACAGATTATGGAGTTAGCACTGATGAAAATGGTTCTTATACATTAAATGCTAAAATAGGTGATGTATTAATTGTTTCCTATATCTTCCACGAAACAGCATATGTAACAATAGATAATAAAAGTTTTTATAAAACTATTTTAAAATCTGAAGGAGAAATTCTAGATGACCTAGTAGTTATTGCCTATGGAAATGCTACCAAAGAATCATTAACTGGCGCAGTTGCATCAATTGATGCAAAAATCATTGAAAATAGACCCGTATCAAATGCAGTAGGAGCTTTAGAAGGGGCAGCTGCAGGAATTCAAATAAATAATACCTCTGGACAACCTGGAAGTGAGCCTGATGTTCGTATTAGAGGGTTCACAACTATAAATGGGAGCAACTCCCCTCTTTATGTTGTTGATGGAACGCCATATCCTGGAAACATATCAGATTTAAATCCAGCTGATATTGAAAGTATCACCGTTTTAAAAGATGCTTCTGCATCAACGCTTTATGGAGCTAGAGCTTCAAATGGTGTAATAATGATAAATACAAAGAAAGCATCTAAAGGAAGTAGCTTCCTAAATGTTACAGCAAAACAAGGAATCTATGTTAGAGGAATGAAAGATTATGACCGAATAGGACCAGATGACTTTATGGAAACTATGTGGACTGGTTACAGAAACTCAATGATGTCAAATAAGAATTACTCATTTGAAGAAGCGGCAGATTATGTAAATAAAAATCTAATTACAAATATTCTAGGAACAAACATTTATTCAGTACCAGAAGGAGAATCATTATTTGATAATAACGGTAATCTAAATCCTAATGCGACAATAATGAATGGTTATAGAGGTGATTTAGATTGGTATAAAGATATAGAAAGAACAGGTTATAGACAAGATTATGTATTAAATGGTCGTGTAGCAAATGATAAAGGAGGTGCCTATTTCTCCCTTGGTCTTCTTAATGATGAAGGATATATCAAAAAAACAGACTTTAAACGACTTACAGCAAGGGTTAATGCAGATTACAAAGCTAACAATTGGTTAAAATTGGGAGCTAATCTAGCTGGTTCACATCAAGAATCAAACTTAATAAACGGTGATGCAGATAATAATGGTTCTTATACAAACCCTTTTATGTTTGCTAGAAATATTGCACCAATATACTCTGTACACAAACACGATTTAACGACTGGTGAATTTCTATATGACGAATATGGTAATAAAATATTCGACAATGGTGCTAATAGAAAACAATATGTAGATAGACATGTAACATGGGAAAATGAATTAAATACACTTGAAAATATTAGAACGACTGTAAACGGTCAATTTTACGCAGATATAAAGTTTTTAGAAGATTTTACATTTACTATAAAAGGAGACTTAAGTTTAAGAAATAATGAAGAAAGAAAATATGAGAATGCAATAATAGGAGATGGAGCAGGAAATAATGGTCGTTCAAAAAGAACTACATATAGATATAAATCTTATATGGGGCAACAACTTTTAAATTGGAGTAAAAGTTTTGGTGAACATCACATAGAAGCCTTAGCAGGACATGAAAACTATTCAGAGACATATAATTATATGTATGGTATGAAAGGAAAACAAAATCTAGAAGGAATGATTGATTGGGTCAACTTTAATGAAACTATCAATTTAACAGACTACGACCAGAATTATAGAACTGAAGGATATTTTACAAGATTTAAATATAATTATTCAAATAAATACTATGCTGAAACCTCATTTAGACGTGATGGATCTTCAAAATTCCATAAAGATAATAGATGGGGGAATTTTTGGTCAGTTGGTGGAGGTTGGATAATTTCAAATGAGGACTTCTTTAAGATTAAAGATATTAATTTATTAAAGTTACGCGCATCATATGGTGAAGTAGGTAACGACACTGGTGCAGATAGATATGCTTACCAAACTCTGTATACTATGAAAAAAAACGGAGGAATGGGAGCTTTCTATAAAGATCAAAATGGAAATAAAAATCTTAAATGGGAAACTTCGTCATCAACAGATTTAGGAATAGAAACAAGAATATTCAATAGAGCTAATATAACTATTGAATACTTTAATAAGGAATCACAAAACTTATTATTTGATAAAAAGGAAGCGCTATCTGAAGGGTCAACCAACACAGAAGCAGCAGAATCAATTCTTACAGTAAATATGGGAAAAATATCAAATAGAGGTTTAGAATTAACTTTTGATGTTGATATTATTAAAACAACAGATTTAACCTGGAATGTTGGGTTTAATGCAACTTGGATGAAAAACAAAATCAAACGATTACCAGAAGAAAATAGAGAGAATGGATATATCAATGGATCTAAAAAATATGTTGAAGGAAAAAGTATTTATGAATTCTACTTATATCAACATGTTGGAGTAGATTCACAAACTGGGCGCTCTCTATATGTATTCGATAATAATAACTTTAGTGTAAACAAAGCAGAAGAGGGGAAACAAACTATCTCAGATACAAATAAAGATATAATTGAAATTGATGGAAATTACTATGCTCTAAACGCAACATATGCTAAAAAAGAATTTTCTGGCAGTGCTATTCCAGACATGTATGGAAGTTTTTCAACTGCTTTAACTTATAAAAACTTTACCCTATCTGGGTTAGTAACTTATAGTATAGGTGGAAAAATATATGACTATTCATATAGAAGTTTAATGAACGCAGGAGATACTCCTTCAGCTTTACATAAAGACGTTTTAAACTCATATGATATGAACAATAAATCAAATGAAAGAATTCTATATGGAGCTAATCCCGCTGTTGACTTCTTTTATAGTGATGAAAACAATCTTTCTCTATCAAATAGGTTCTTAAAAGACGCTAGTTATCTAGCTATCAAAAATATCACATTAAGTTATAACATGCCTCAGAGTTTAATCTCTAAATTAGGATTAACCAAATTTAATATTAATGGATCTATTGAAAACTTAGCAACGTTCACTAAACTTAAAGGTATGAATCCTCAACAAGCATTTAATGGTACTAACTATAATGCATTTGTTACCCCAAGAACTTATACAATAGGTCTTAGTTTAGGATTTTAATAAATAAAATAAAGAGAAATATATGAAATCTATATACAAAAAATATTTAACAATTGCTGTGGTAGTAACATTAGCATCTTGTAGCAGTGATTACTTAGATACTACTCCTACAAATAAAGTTTCTCCAGAAACAATATTCGAAACTACAACAAATGCAAAAATGGCTATCAATGGAATAGCTAAATTAATGACTTCTCAACATTTAAAAGCACAAGGCTATAATGGCGAAGGAACAATAAAACTTTATTATGGAGAACTTCAAGGAGATAATTTAGTAGTACCCAAAGGAGCTTCTTCAGAGAAACAAATCTTAATGACATATAATAGTAATGATGAACAAAGAGAAAATTATTATCCATGGTATTACTATTATTCATTAATTTCAAATGCAAATTTAGTTTTAAATAGCATAGATAACGCAAAAGGACCAGAAAAAGAAAGAGCAACTATTAAAGCTCAAGCATTAACATATAGAGCATATTCGAATTTTATGCTAGCTCAAATTTATGGGAACAGATGGGTAGATTCTAATGAAGGAACTACTCCTGCAATTGTTCTTAAAAAGAATACTAGTGATAAAAATCAACCGCTTTCAACTTTAGGAGAAGCTTATGATTTCATATATGAAGATTTGACTGAAGCAATAAATTTATTTAAAGTTGCAGAATATGAGAGAAAAGAAAGTGACTTTTTTGAAATTGATCAATCTGTAGCTGAAGCGATATTTGCAAGAGTTGCTTTAACAAAACAAGATTACGTCAATGCTGCTAAATATGCTAAAAATGCAAGAGCTAAATATGCTTTAATGGATAATGAAAATTATCAGAAAGGATTTTTCACACCTACAAAGGAATGGATTTGGGGTAGCTTTGGAGCAACAGACGAAACTTTATACTTTTATTCTTTCTTTTCTTATTTTGCATATAACTCGTCAGCTGGACAAATTAAAAACTATCCAAGACGAATTAATAAAAAATTATTCGAAAAAATTCCAAAAACCGATATCAGAAGAGGTTTATTTTTAGATCCTGAAAATTATGATTATAATAAAGAAACTGATTTAGTAAAAGGTGGATCTGATTTAGATAAAAAAGCACGTAAATTGTTTCCTGAAATAAACTCTGCTAGTAAAATTTATGCTCATATGCAATTTAAAATTGGAGCTAGTGACATGCCTGGGGTTGGTAATTTAGTACATATTAGAGCTTCAGAAATGTATCTAATTGAAGCTGAAGCTGAATATTTCTTAGGAAACACAACTAATGCTCAACAACTTCTAGTACAATTAAATACGTCTACAAAAAGAGATGAATCATATACTTGTGCAAAAACAGGACAAGATCTTTTTAACGAAATAAGAACTTATAGAGGAATTGAATTGTGGGGTGAAGGCTCTACATGGTTCGACCTTAAACGTTGGAACGTCGATTTAGTAAGAGAAGATTATACAAAACAAGGAAATGTACCTGTGGAGTTTTCTAAGACAATCACGCCTGAACAAGCGAATAAGTGGACATATGTCATCCCTAAAAAAGAAAAAGAACAAAACCCTAATATATAATTAAAAAGGCTAGATAAAAATCTAGCCTTTTCCTTTTATCTCTTCTTGTAACTTTTTGGGTAAGATACTATAAACTAAATAATAAGAGTGATCTATTAATTCTTTTAGTAACTCCCATTTTATCATTCCATTTAAATGGACGCTATTCCAATGTTTTTTATTCATATGATATGCGGGTAGAATATCATTATAATCCTCTCTTAACTCTAATGCTCGATTAGGATTACATTTTAAATTTACAAAGCAATTACCTTGCTCCCATTTTATAAGATTAATAAGTAGATATATTTTTCCACCAACTTTAAAAGTCAGAGTTTCTTGATCAAAAGGGAATTCTTCTGTTGTACCAATTTTATTAAGACAGTACTCATAGATAATCTGAATATCCATAATTAAAAAATTTGATATAAAATAGGTTTACTTGGAGAAGCATCATTAACAAACGAAGCAATTTGTATATTCAAAAAATAAAAACCATCATTAACTTCATTGGGTACATAGATGAACTCAGTAATTGTCGAACTCAACATTGCATCAACATTTAAATTAAGAATATCTTTTACATTCCAAAAAGCTTTATGAGCTAATAGTTTTCCACCATCTTTCTCTTTATCAACACTTGGTAAATCAATCAATAAATGCTCAACTCCCTTTTCTCTTAAAAAATTAGCAGCTAGATATGATAAATAAGGAGGATTAGTATTAGAATATTTGCAATTCCTCTTTTCTATATTATTGGGTAGTGAACGAATAATAAAAGCTTTCTGATTATTTTCTATCCAAACTGCTCTTATTTGCTCTTCAGTAATAACGTAATCACCATTTTCTTGTTCCTCAGGTAATATAGTTGCTAACTGTGCAAAAAAGAAAAAATCTCTAAGGATATCATTAATACAATAAAAGTCATTTGTTATATGTCCCAGGCACTCAGTATGTGTACAATGACCATGGGGATTAAAATTTATATTATTAAAATTAGTAGAAGATCCTTCACTTACTTTTCCTATCCAATCCCCCATAATAACTGGTGAGATATCGGGTTTTTCTAAATACCAAGCTATAGGGTTGGCATCTGAGTTAGCTAAGGGAATAGAAATATCTATAGGCTTAGAAAAATCTATTTGATAGTTTTTTTCATTTAAATAAATAGTTGCAATCACTCTTTTATTTCAAATCTAACCAAAATAAATCAGATGCAATACCATCACTTAAAAATTTCCCTTTATCTGTAATAGTCAGAATATTATTCTCTAAAGACATTAATTCATCTTGTAAAAACCGTTGTGATTCTTTCTTGAGATAATTAAAAAACTCAACTCCAAACTCTTTTTCCACTCTTCTCAAATCTACACCCCACATTGTACGAAGCCCAGTCATAATATATTCATTATAACGATCTGAGATAGTCAAAGATTCAATTTCTATAGGTACAACATCTTGTTCTATTTGTTTTATATAGAGAGAGTTATTGGCAATATTCCAACTGCGATGTACACCATCAAAACTATGTGAAGAAGGACCAATACCTAAATATTTTTTTCCTAACCAATATGCAGAATTATTTTTAGAATAATAACCAGGTTTGGCAAAATTAGAAAGTTCATAATGAATATACCCCTCCTTGCGAAGCTTGTCAATTAATAACATAAAGTGACTATGAGCTACTTCCTCCTCTGGGCTTGGTATTACACCTTTTTTAATAAGTTTATTTAAGGCAGTTCTCTCTTCTACCGTCAAAGCATAGCATGATATGTGAGGTATGCCTAAATCAATAACTTTTTGAACATTAGATAACCAACGTTCATTATTCATATCGGGAATTCCGTAAATTAAATCTATCGATATATTATCAAAATGTTGGATAACTTCTTCTAAACAAGTGATTGCTTCATCTGCATTATGAGCACGATTCATCAAAGTAAGATCTTTATTATAGAATGATTGTATCCCAATACTTAGCCGATTCACTTTAGATTGCGCTAACTTTAATATTGTATTACTATCAAGATCATCTGGATTTGCTTCTAGTGTTATTTCTGGATCATCGCATATATCGTATAAATCGTATACAGTTTGAATTAAATCATTGATATCTTCCATCTCTAATATACTAGGGGTACCACCTCCAAAATAAATAGTTTCAATAATTTCATTATTTAATTCCTCCTTACGCAACAACAACTCCTTCTTTATTGCACAAAGCATCTCATCTTTCTTTTTTAAAGAAGTAGAAAAATGAAAGTCACAATAATGACAAGCCTGTTTACAAAAGGGAATATGAATATAAATACCAGCCATTACTTCTTAACTCTATCAGCATTTTGTTTAACAAAAGCATCCCATCCTGAATAGCTTTTCCCCACAACTGTTCTACCACTATTAAAAAAATGACATACTGCTGCGGCAAGACCATCAGTACTATCCAAATTCTTAGGTAAATCTTTAAAACCTGGTAATATTTGTTGCAACATTTTAGCTACTTGCTCTTTACTAGCATTTCCGTTTCCGGTAATAGCCATCTTTATCTTTTTAGGCTCATATTCCGTTACGGGAATATCACGTGATAAAGCAGCAGCCATTGCTACTCCCTGCGCACGACCTAACGTTAACAACACCTTAGGATTATTATTACCAAAGAAAGGAGCTTCAATAGCTATCTCATCAGGATGATGCGTTTCTATTAATTCCATTGTACGCTCAAAAATAAGCCTTAAACGAGTATATCTATCTTCATATTTAGATAGGAGTAATTCATTAAGCTGAATAAACTCCATTTTCTTATTTACCACTCTAATTACTCCAAACCCCATTATTGTAGTACCTGGATCAATCCCTAGTATGATTCTATCTACTGTCAATTGTTATTTTTTCATTTAAATCACCTTGCTCAAAAAAATAATAGCTTATTTTGCAATGATGAAAATTCTATCTGACAAAACTAAGCAATTCCTCGTACTTCTAATCAAAATATTAGTTGTGAGTACTGCTTTTTATTATGTCTATAATCAACTCTCAAAAGATGACACTTTAGACTTTAATATTTTAGTGGAAATTTTAAATGAAAAGAAAAATTATATCCCTCTCTTCTTACTTATTTGTTTAACATTTTCTAATCGTTTTATAGAAATATTGAAATGGCAGAATTTAGCATCTCTAATTAAACCTATTAGTATTCTACAATCAACTAAACAGGTACTAAGTGCATTGACATTAGGAATTTTTACTCCAAATGGGATAGGGGAATATGCGGGTAAAGCTTTATATTTTGATAAAAAGGATACTAGTAGAGTAATCTTCCTAAATATGGTTTGTAATGGAGTTCAAGTCATATATGCAATAATATTTGGTCTAATAGGTATTACTATTCTGAACCAAATTCATGTAATAATTCCGAATAAGTATCTATTATTTCTATATACCCTAATTATAGCAATTTTAAGTATTTTGTTTGGAATACGCCATTTAACTATTAAAGGCTATTCCTTACAATCTATTGTCAAAATGATAAATGAAATTCCTGCAAAAAAACATAGAAAGAACTTAATACTTGCTTTTTTTAGATATTTTTCATTTACTCATCAATACGTAATTTTGTATTATCTCTTTGGTGTTGACCTACCATATTTTGAACTATTATGTGCTATATCTGGAATATATCTATTAGCATCTTCTTTACCAAACTTCCAGTTCTTAGAGTTTGCAGTTAAAGGTAGTATTGCTATGTTTATTTTTACAGCTCTAGGAGTCAATCAATGGGTAGTAGCATTAGTAGCTACGTTAATCTGGCTACTAAATATTGTCTTACCAATAAGTATAGGTGCTTACTTTGTATTAATTTACAAAACAAACGATTCTAAAAAAATAGCCTAGCAAGAAGCTAGACTATTTCATTACTTTTATTATATACTCTTAATTATTTAGGCATTTGGTATACAACCAATTCATTCATTGTAAAATAAAGAGGGGTATTTATTCCATATTCGCCTTTGTCAGATGAATCCATATAGAACACTAAATATTTAGCAGCACCAATTTTCTCTAAATTAAAAGTAGACCATTCTTTATTAATTTTATCTACTTTTTGAGTAAAATCAACAAACTTATGAGTAATAGGTTCATTATTTAATACTACTCCATTTTCATCTAAACCAAAAACTAATAAATTTAGAAAATCACCTTTTCCAAATTTCTTACCAAACTGATCGCCATTAGATACTGAATAAAATGTATAAGGGCTCATCGCTACAGTAGCGGTAATAGGTAATAGCTTTTTACCATCTTTATCTTCTAACTTCACTACAGAAGTTGTTTGAGTTAAATCAATCTTACTACCTTTCTTAATATCTTTTGGAAGCCCCTGAGAATAAACAACTAAAAATGGTGTAACCTCTTCTTCTTTAGTCTTAGAATTTACTTTAATATTATTAGCAGTAGTACCATACATATTCTTAGAAAATAATTCTTTATGGTCTGCTTTATCAGTACTATTTGAAACAGTAAAGCCGCTCCAATATTTATTTGCATCATAAGTACTAACTATATGACTAAATGTAAAAGGTAGATTCTCCACAAATGTATTCTCTACAAATGTATTAGTCCAAATCTTCCCATCAACGGTCTCTATAGTTAAAGGAATGTCTTTTAACGAAAGGATGTTATGATCAGTACCATACTTTGTAGTTACATTGTAACGGTACATTTCTGTTTTATCTCCTGTAACTGTTTTTAAAGAGATAGTTCTATTTCCTATATTATTAATCACGTAGTTCAATACTGGTGCTGTTGATATTACTTTTTGTGTTTGATTATCAAACCATGAAAAAGTAGTTCCTTCAGCTGAGATCTCAGGGTTAATTTCAAAAGAGTTTCTTGCTAAAGATTCTTTTTTAAATTCCTTAATGTAAATTGTTGAGTCGCTATTGTCATCGCTTGAACAACTTGTGATTGTCGTAAGTGCAAAGCCTAAGAATAGAATACATCCAAAGCGTAAAAATTTGTTTTTCATTACAAGTGATTTTTATAGAATATTTTATGTTTTTTTAACTAGCCAAAAGTACTAAAAAAAACTTATGCCAAAGTATCCCTAATGTTAACAAATAAATCAATATTTTAAATATTCACCTATTTTAACTTAACAACAAAAACAAAGACACAAAATGTCAAATAAATAAACAAATTTAAAGATTAAAAAAACCTTAATTACTAAGCATTTTTGCTTCTTTTAAGACATAAAAAGTCATCCTATTTACATAATTCTTATAACTAAAAAAGGTCAGATATTACTATCCAACCTTTTTTATTAACCACTACTTTTCAATATTTAATCTTCAATTTTATCAACAGTCAAGGCGTCCATTGTAAAATATAATGCTGTATTTGCACCCCAATCACCAACATCTGTTGTTTCTAAAAAGAATACTAGATATTCCACTTCGCCTAATGCAGTTAAATCTACATCACTCCATCCTGTATTAATTTCATTAATCCCTTTTCTAAAATCAACAAAATAATGAGTTACAGGATTTTCACTAGTAAGTTTTTTATCTTTTCCTACCCCATATATATGTATTGCGAAATAATCACCTACTTCAAATTTACGAGCAAAAGAATCTCCATTTAATATCCCATAATATGGCCACGGACTTATTGCTAAAGAAGTACTTATTGCTTTATATCTAGCTGAATCATCTAATCTAACAACTGCAGAAAAACGTTCTAATTGTAACTCTTTGTTAGGTTGCAATAATTTAGCATTAGGTTTGTGATCCGCATATGACACTAAGAAAGGAGTCCCCATCCCCTTTATACCACCTTTTGGCATAGTTCCCCATTGATTAGGAATCCAACCATCATCACTAATAAAATGGTTTTGATTATCATTACTATTTGAAACAGTAAATCCCATCCAAGTGTACATATCAGGCCATGCAACATGATTAAATTCAAATATTCCACTTTTTATAACTATATCCTCACTGTAGGTATCTTTCCATATTCTTCCTCCTGTTGTTTCTATGCCATCTGACAAATCAAAATTTGTAAGATCTAATGTTATATAATTATAATCAATATTTTTTTCAACTAAGACACTGTAATTATAAAGAGTAATGCTTTTTTGAGTTACAACTTTCAATGTAATTTTATATTCGCCTATTACATTAATTGTATGGTGTAATATTCTTTCATTTGAAATCACATTATCATTTTGATACCAAATATATTTTGCATCTTGTTCTTCTATTTTAGGATCTATTGTAAATGATTCCTTTGCAATAACTTTAATCTGATCCTGATCTTTTATTATTGGAATTGAATATGGAACATTATCATCGCTTGAGCAACTAGTAAATGTCGATGAAGTTACTATCGCAATTCCTAATAAGAATAACTTCCCATAATTGTATATACTTTTTTTCATAAATTATTTAGTTAATTAATTTCTAGTCTTTATAGTAATACCTGCTTTATGTAAATCAATTATTCCTGATACTTCAGTAGAGGTTTCACCTAACCAACCAGCCTCTTGATTCACGCCTGTATATACTTTAACAAAATCTACACCTGGTAAACTTACTTTATTGCCATTTCTATCTACTGCCCAATTAATATCTATAGCTGATTCATCATCACTATTAGGTGCATTATCTGCATAGCCATATTCAAAACTATATAATACCCAATAATTTCCTTTTTCACTTTCATCTATTGCATTATTAGGTAATAATGTTCCCTTAAAAGAAACTTCTTCCGTCTTTATCCATTCGGGAAAATAGCTTTGTTGATGAGAAGAATTTTTAGGTTTCCATCCTTTATTCCCTTGATTATCTTCCCAATATATATACTCTAAATCTGTAGCCCAACCAACACTTGGATCTTCTACAGGTATCTTATTTGTATCTGGTCTATGAAAAGTAATTTCATAGTTTTTAATTGTTTTAGGATTAGAATGCTCACTTCCAGCTATTTCAAACCATTCATCTTCATCGGGTAAACCATTTTTATTTTTATCGTAAGCAACCATTATAACTCCTGGTTCACAACTGCCCCCTCTACCTGGTGCATTTGGATTAGGATTCCCCTCTGCCCAAAATGCATTTCCTAAAACTTTAAAATCTCTTCTACCATCAATATTTTTTATAGTTTCATCAAAGCCTACTACAATATATCCACCAAAACCTCCTAAACTAACTAAAGATGGTTTTTTACCAGAAATTGCTTTAAGTGCTTTCTTGTTCATTATTTCCTGTGTATCTCCATCTTCATATTTAGGTAATTCATTTACAAACTGTCCTACTGCTGGTTTAAAATCAAATACCTTAGTTACATCACTATAATCATAACTAATACTAGGCTCTTCAGGTATGTCAATTATTTCTTCATTATCATCACTAGATGAGCAACTATATAAAAATATAGAGCTCAAACATAACAGGGACACTACTCCTAGTTTTAAATTACTTTTATTCATATTTTAGTTATTTGGTTATTAGTTATTTTCGTATAAATGCAAAATGTGCTGGTATATTCCCACCCGTAGTTTTCCACTTCAATTTTCCTTCTGGGCTAAAACAATAGACAAACCCTGTTCCCACATAATCTTGTGCATCCGTCATAAATATTTCTTTTGTCTCTGGATTGACAGCAATGCCATAAGGAATTAAAATTTGTTTCTCAGTTCCATCTGTAATAATATGATCTGTAATTACTTCTTTTGTCAAAGTATTTAAAGCACCGTAACTAATTGTATTTTGTCCTGTCTCATGTTTATAAGCTGTCGCATAATAATAAAGCTTATCATCATCAATAGTCATATTACTTACAGGTATGTTTAACTTCTTAATAACTTCATCTTTATTAGAATCAATTACATATAGATTGGGTTCTTCATTATAATAATCTCCTCTTGAACTAACATAGATATCTCCTTTACTATCGATCTGCATACGATGTAAATTTATAGCAACATCTATCTTCTTTATCTCTTCAAATGAATTCAAATCAACTACTGATACCGTAGTATCATAATTAGGCACACGATATCCTCCTGAATTTGCTACATAAAGCTTATTGCCTTTAACAACCATCTCTTCTGGCTGATAACCTACTATCACTCTTCGAGTAACTTCTAATGAAAGAGTATCAATCTCGGCTACAAATCCAATCTCTGCATTGGGATCTATTTCAACCTTACCAGAATAAGAACTAACATAAGCCTTACCATCTCTAAATGCTAAATATCTACAATTTGGAACATGAATCTGTTTTATATGTTTTCCTGTTTCTACATCGAATACTTCTACAAAGTTGGAAACATTGATAGTTGCATATACTTTACTTCCATAAATCTTAATATCATTTCCAACATCACCAAGTTCCTTTGTAATATTTGGATTTTTCTCTGAAAAAATATCTCTAGTATAAACTCCTGATTCGTAATCAAACATATCAATAGAAGCTCTATTCATTCCCATATTTCCCTCATTTAGAAGGTAAAAACCTCTGTAATTACTCGGATTGGTAGGAATAGACACATTAGAACTATCAGAAACAAATATCATTTCATCTTTTCTACAACTTGTAAAAAAACAAATGAATACTAAAACATATATTATTAATCTCCTTATCATAACTCAAAACTTAAAGTGAAGCGAAAATTACGTCCTGGCATTGGAAAATTAGTTACAATCTCATAATACTGATTAGCCAAATTATTAGCCTCTACTAATGCTCTAAACTTATATTTTCTCCAAATAAAATCTTTTTGCAAGGAAATATCATGCGTATACCAAGGTTGTATTTCATTTCTCTTTATATTATTCTTATTACCATTATATCTCTCTCCTACATAGATGAAACTATAATTAATTCCCCAATCTTTATAATTAAGTTCAACAATAGATGATCCTGAATTCCAAGGTGCATAAGGAATTTGATCTCCATAATAAGATGTTTTGCCATAAGGAGTCAAACTTTTATCTTTTGCAACAGTATATTCATAAGTAAGATTTACACCTAAACTTAGATCTTTTACTAAATTTATTGTAGCTCCAAGTGATGTTTCAATTCCATAATTCTCAACCTTCCCTAAATTTGTCATCATCCATCTCATCATGCTTGAAGTAGGAGAAGCTATAATTTTATCCGTAATATCTGCATAATAAGATTCTACCGAAAGATGAATTTCTTTAAAATATAATGACTCTAAATCTTTTCTGTAATTAAATCCAAGGTTATACTGTCTTGATATTTCTGGTCTTAAATTAGATGTTCCTAATTGTGTGTAATACAAATCATTAAAAGTTGGTAACCTAAAAATATATTTATAAAAAGCATGTAAAACAAAATCTTCTTTTTCAAATGGCTTATAGCTTAAAAAGAGCGAAGGTGCCCATTCAGAACGATTAGGTGCTTTAAAGTTATTTCTTACTTTTTCTTGAGTAAAAGTTCCCAATACATTTCCTTGTATTTTTACTTTTTTCAAATTTAGAGAAGTAGCAAATGAAGTTAAAAAAGTATAGCGCTCAGGATATGAAAACAAAGTACCTTGTCCTTTTCTAGTAGCATTAAGTTTATTATACTGTAAGTCTGTTGCAAGAGACACTTCCCAAATCGGAGATATCTTATATAAATGTGCCGCAGAAACATACCAATCCTGTTGATAAAAAGTATTGTCAAACTGCGGATTATAAGTAACTTCTTCTCCTACGAAATCTACAGTCTTTCTTGACTTATAATGCATCAAATCATAAGCATATTTTCCCTTTATCAAAAATTGATAGCTATTATTCACATAATGAGTCCACTCCCCTTGCAACATAATATTCTTATCTCCTTGGCCCTCATTAATATTCTCAGTCGCCAATGTCTCATCACTTTTCTTGATAACAGCTCCTGGCAATCCTCTATCTGATTGATAATAATATAAATTCACATTCCATATATTTTTA
This sequence comes from Myroides injenensis M09-0166, assembly GCF_000246945.1. Taxonomy (GTDB): domain Bacteria; phylum Bacteroidota; class Bacteroidia; order Flavobacteriales; family Flavobacteriaceae; genus Flavobacterium; species Flavobacterium injenense. Next base: position 4,016 of record NZ_BAEX01000038.1, on the reverse strand, counting down.
TCATCCTTTCCGTACCAAGCATTTTCTATGCGATAAGCTTCTATGTCGCTATTCAATCGATGCCCTACAGTATCGTAAGCAATCGTTCCATTAAGATTATGTCTTTTTTGTCGAAACTTATATCTACCATTTGAATGCATATACTCAGCACTAAAACTAGTACTTATTGACTCACTTACTTTATATTCAATACGAGCAGAAGGATTTGTTAGCTGTATAGATCCAGCTTTATATTTACCAAAGACATTTAAGTTTTTTCCATCCTTAAACACTGGTTTCTTAGTTTGAATATAAACAGTTGACGCGGATGAATATTCTTTTGCTGACTGAAAAATTGCACTTCTCTGACCGTTGTAAAGTTGAACTGCTTCGATATTATCTAACGAAAACTTACCAAGATCAACTATCCCATTTTGAGCATTCCCTACTTGAATACCATTATAGAAAACACCTACATGATGAGTCCCCATATTTCTGACATCAATAGTTTTTAAACCTCCCATACCTCCATAGTCCTTAATCTTCACCCCTGAAAAATAACGCAAAGCATCAGCCACATTGTGGCTATTCAACCTTTGTAATTGTTCTCCTTGTAATGTCTGAACGGGAATTAAATCTTTAAAAACATCTTTCTCAACTACAATCTCTTTTAATATTGTAATTGAATCTTTACTTTGCTGCGCATGCGAAATTTGCATTGCATAAAATAATATTGCTAGCGTAAATAAGAATACTCTAAATTTCATAGTTTTTGGTTAATTATCTAATGTTTATGAAGTACAAACGCATTTAACCATTTAATAAATGAAGAATAGCATTTGCGTTCTTATACCCCGAAAAACATCAAATATAATTCACCTTGGCAGGTATTCTGACTTACTCATTATTAAACGTCCTTCCCATTAACTAGTGGACAACTAGGTTTAACAATTTTATTATGAGCTTACAGCAGCGGGTCTGTTTAGGATTTTCACCTAATTCCCTATTAATTATTAAAAAATAAACCAATGTGAACCCTACAAATATAGATAAAAATACATCATTAATATATTTTTAACATTCATATAATCAAGAGACTAATTACTACTATTCTAATATATAAAACGATGATATTTGTTTTTTTTGTGTAGTTAAAGCTTGCTTATTTTGAGGTACTACCCAAGAAGGATAAACTCTTACACCTCTTTTACCTTCTTTAAATTCTGTACTTATCATCCCTAACTTAACTAATCTCTCTTTAGAAAAGACAAATAAACCTTTTTGTCCATTTTCCTCCACTTTAATGACTAAATAATCAAAGCAGTCACTCTTTTCATAAGGCTGAGTAACACCTAAAGCATTTCTCTTCCAAATTGCAACGAACAAACCAACTTCTTTAGGTGTAATTTTAGCTTCACGATAAATAACTCTTTTATCTCCCAACGAAAACTTGCACGCTTTATAATCATTTACTTCACTAAAAACCCTGTAATCACAAAAAATCTCTTCTTGCGTAGCACCAAAAAGAATAGTTGTGAGAGGTAAAATTACTTCATCCATTAATAACATATGTTTTTTGCAAAGATAAAAGACGATATGTAAAAATATAATTACTACTAGCTAAATAATTAAATATAGTCCGAAAGAAACTAAAGGTTTTTATAACTATTAGCAAAAGATAACTTTATTAGTACTTACTCATTTTATACCAAAGCTTTTAGTTACTTTGTAATTCATAAATGAACCTAAACGATGTTTTCAAAACCAAGAATAGCATTATTTATTGGAATACTCTGTATTTCAATTTTTCCTGTTTTAGTAAAACTAAACCTAACACCTGGATTAATATCAGCATTCTATCGCATGGCAATTGCAGCAGTTTTTGTATTGCCATATGCACTACTGACTAAACAGTTAAAGGTTTATGATACCAAAACCATGTTATTAATAACACTATGTGGCATTTGTTTTGGTTCCGATATAGCAGTCTGGAATATTGCTATTCAAGGATCTACAGCAACTCAAGCAACATTACTGACAAACTTAGCACCAGTATGGGTGGGAATAGGGAGCTATTTTTTTCTTGAAACAAAACCTACTACAAATTTTTGGATAGGCACTGTATTCGCATTAATAGGAATGGTGATTCTAATGGGAGTAGATGTGTTTATAAACTTCTCATTTGATCTAGCTTTTGCTTTAGGCATATTGTCGGGAATACTATATGCTTGTTATATTTTATTAAGCAAAAAAGTTTTAGATCATGTTGGCGTAGTGCCTTTTATGACTTATAGCTTAGTAATTTCATCTTTGTATTTAGCTTTGATAAATATATTTTACAAATCAAACTTTCTAGGTTTCTCAAATGCAGGTTGGCTAACACTAATAGTACAAGGAATTATTTGTCAACTATTAGCATGTTTTCTAATTAGCTATGCAACTAAGCATATGCGTGCTACCAGAGTTTCTCTTAGCCTCTTAAGCCAGGCACTAATTGCTGCATTATTAGCTTGGTTATTTTTACATGAAGAGATAACCATACAAATGATAATAGGTGGCATAATCATCTTATTTGGTATCAGCATAACCTTCTACAATAAACCTCTACTTAAAACCAAACCGAAAAATTTGTTATAATATAATAACAACCAAAAATTAAGAAAACTACACTTACAATTATCTTCATAAAAGTAGAGACTAAAAAACCAATAAAAGAGCCTATTGCTGCTTTAAATGCTCGTTTTATATCATTACGGTCAAATAGTAATTCACCTAATAATGCTCCAAGAAAAGGACCGAGAATAAAGCCAAAAGGAATTGGTACTATAATTCCTACCACTAAACCAATATTTGTGCCCCATACGCCATAAGACGTTCCTCCAAACCTCTTAGTCCCTTGGGCAGGTATAACATAATCTAATACTGAGACAACAATAGTAAACAATAATGAACTCCATAAAATATAAGGACTAATATGAATACCATCAATAAAGGTCAAACTGAATAACCCCAACCAACTCATAGGTAACCCAGGAAGTCCTGGTAACACACTTCCTACTACTCCAATCACTAATAAAATGAGGCACAATAATAATAGAAAATATTCCATTCGATTTTTTTCGTATTTTTGATAATTAAAAGTACGATTTTAATCATTATGAATAAGATACTACAAATTATCTTTCTATCTTTTCTAGTAACCTCATGTGAGTTTGGCGCAAAACAATTGCCAAATCAAGATCAATTACTACAAGAAGAGCTCAACAAAATAGATTGGTCAAAAGTAGATACTTATCCTAGCACACCTCATTGTGACACAGTTCAAGGTATTCAAGAACAAAAAGATTGCTTTTTCGCTTTTATCACCACTCAACTACAAGAACGTTTATATGCTGACACTTTAAAAGGTCAATTTAAACATATAAATACTGTAAAAGTAATGGTTACTGTTCAAGCCAATGCAGTAGTAAAATTTAAGATTTACGAAACTCCTGATAGTTTATATGCTCAGAGTATAAGCATTGATAGTCTATTAAAGTCAAAAGAGAAAGACTTTCCCACTATTCTTCCTGCAACCAAAAGAGGGATTCCTGTCACATCAGAATTTATAATTCCAGTAATATTAATAAAACAATAATACAAACTGTATTAAAAACAAAAAAGCTCTCCCGCACTAGGAAAGCTTTTCATTGGTCTAACTACTAAACCTTAGTGCTTACGCACTTAACAACACAACTAAATTTTACCCCTCTTTTTAAAAATTATTAGAGGGCAAAAAAAGCCTCTCAACTCAGTGAGAGGCTTTCTTTTACTGGCGGTCTGGACGGGACTCGAACCCGCGACCCCATGCGTGACAGGCATGTATTCTAACCAACTGAACTACCAAACCAGTTTTTAATTTTCATTACGATGACAAAGATAATACTTTTTTAAAGAAATCAAACTATTTTTTAATGTTTTCTGAAAGTTTAAACTTTCTCTTGTTTCTTTTATCGCTTTAGATCAACAAGCATCTCTTTTTTATTAGAGATGCTTAT
>NZ_BAEX01000039.1 GCF_000246945.1 Myroides injenensis M09-0166 | reverse complement strand
ACACGTAGTATGCTAAAGATGGAGGTGTAGAGGCAGCTCGTTCAAAGGCAATGTTATTATCTATATGGGACCATAAGGTACAAGAAACGTTGCGAATCGATTTATGGACTAAAGATATGCCTGTAGATGAAATGAAGAAATTCTTCCATCAAACATTTGTAGCTATGGCAGATACATTTGAACGTGCTACAGAAGATAAAAAAATGGCAGATACAATGCGTGATTTCTGTGAATACTTTGCAGAGAAAATGGATCTAGTAGATAAAGAAAATAAAAAAGCGACTCAAGTCGCTTTTTTATGTGATATTTAAAGTAATTTATACTACCATAAGATTACAACCTCTGATATCTGAATTATCAAAACGACCTAGTATTTCGAAAGTACCATCACTGTATTTCTTTCCTAAATCTTGTGTTGCAATGAAAGAACAAGAATTAATATTTGCAAGGTCGATAATATTAACTCCTCCTGTTTTTCCTTCTTCTAATAATGTTAATGGGTCTTCAGGATCTCTAATCAAGATATCCATCCACGGAGGACATTGAAATATACCATCACCAAGTGAATAACCTTGTGATAGTAATTCAGTCATTCCATATTCTGAATGTATTTTATTTACACCAAATCCTTTGGTAAGAAGGTTGTGCAATTCTTCTCGTATCATTTCTTTTCTTTTACCTTTCATACCACCTGTTTCCATAATAATGGTGTTATTAAGATTAAAAGATTGCATCTCTATAAGGTCTAGTAAAGCATAAGTTACTCCCATTAAAAGAATATTCTTTCCTTCGCTATCCAGTTTAATTAATGTTTCTGCTAATTCTTCATAATTATGCAGATAGAAACCACTTTCAGGATGTGTAGATTGATTAATAAAATCATTAGCCATATAGATTAAGGAAGAGCCATCTCGTTCAAGATAAGAAGGGAGAAGTGCTAAAACTACATAATCTTCAATGTTTCCATAAAAATAAGCAAAACCTCTTCTGAAACTCTCTTCATAGTAAGCTAAATCAGTAACGTGATGCTTACTTGTAATCATACCAGTTGTACCACTACTAGTAAAAGTAGTTTGTATTGGAGCTTGAGAGCTAAGTACTTCTTTAGACTTAAAGAATTCGATTGGTAAAAAAGGAATGTCTTGTACAGTCTTAACTTCATTAGGTGTTTTTTGTAATAAATCACAAAATTGTCTATAGACAAGGTTGTTTTCGTATTGAAAGCGATATACTTTCATAGTTACCTTATGAAACTCTTTTTTAGACTGTATTTGTATAATATCTTCTGGTATAAACACGACTATATATTTTAAACAAAAATACAAATAAAAAAAGCATCAACTCAGTTGATGCTTTTTAAAACTAAATATATTGGTATTTTTTTATTTCACAATAATCTTACGTGTTGCAGTAGCATTCTCTTCTTTAATCTTCATGATATAGATACCTGCATTGACACTATAAGGCAATACTAATTCTTTTGTATTTAAAGTTGTAGTAAATATTTTCTTTCCCACTACATTGTAAAGTTCAACTTCTTTTGATGAGTTCTTATTCGACTCAATAAAAATTTTACTGTTATTCATTACAGGATTCGGGTAAATAGACAGTCCTTCGATACTCTGAGTAGAGTATCTAACATCATTTGGTTGTATTCTATCTTGAGCGAAAGCTGTGCCTGCGCCTACAACACCTATGAAGAATAAAATAGTATAAAAGTATTTTTTTGCCATTTACTTAAAATTATGGTATAAAAGTAGTGATAAAAATCTATATAAAAAAGAAAAAAGTTTTGTCTTTTTAGGACAAAACTTTTTTTTTAACTATTTTTAGTAATTTATTACTGATGCTTATAGACCAACAGTCCATCCTTTAGCCCATTCTGGTACGTTTACACCGTTTCCTGCGCCAGTCGCTTCACCTTCAACTATTATAGCATCATTGATTATATTCTTTTTGTCATTATCAGTAATAGTGTATTTTTTCTTTACATCATCAAATTTAACATTTTTCACTACTAAATCATTTCCAATACCTTTTATAGTAGCATCATTTTCAACAAGTACACCTACTTCGAAGTTTTTTAAATAAATATTTTCAACTAATGCTTTTGTACCCACTCTAAAGTGTAAAGCTGTACGTGGTTTACCATCTTCTGGTTTTGTATTTGAACCAATTAAAGTAACGTTTTTAATTGTAGGAAAAGATATAGGAGTTGAGTAATGGTTCTTACTATCATTATCAGCTTCAAAACCTTTATCAGCTACTCCAGCTTGCGAAGAATACCAATATTCATTCTTTCCATTCCATCCTTCAGTCCAGTCAAATTGATCATCATCATTATTTGTTGAAACTAAATATTTTGTATTTACAGTTCCACCAAACCATTCAAATCCATCATCTGCACCTTCGTGTGCTTGTACATATTCCACTACTGTTCCGCTACCTACCCCAAAGAAAGTTAATCCATTAAATTCTTTATCTGCATTGTAAGATGCTCCAGCATATTCAATTCTTAAATATTTGATAGATCCAGAATTATCATCTGCAATATCTCCGCCGTAAGTTAAGTCAGAAACTTCTGCAGTAGCTGTTTTACCTTTATTGATTGGTGCTCTACCACATAAAACTAGACCTCCCCAGCTTCCTCTTTTTTGTACACCTGCAGTCATCACTACTGGTTTTTCTTTTGTTCCCTCAACAAATATCTTACCTCCTTGAGCGATAGCGATATAAGAAGAAGTACCACCTGCTCCTACAATTTTTGTACCTGCTGGAATACGTAACTCAGCTCCATCTTCGATAACTAACTTTTCTTTCAGCGTATACGTTTTAGAACCATCAAGTTGTAATACTTGTCCTTTTTTGTATGTTCCTTTAATTTCGTTTTCTACTTTAGAACCCCCACCTTCATTTTTGTTGTTTGATGAGTTGTCGTCTGATGAACAACTAGCTAAAAATAATGTTACTAAACCTAATGTGAATCCTGTTCTTAATAATTTTTTCATGAGTGAAATATGTTTGATTAATGTTGATACAAAGATTGCAGAAGATTTTTTTTTATAGGTTAAATTGGTGTAATCGTATAATTAATAAAAAGAACATTTTATGTTATTATGAAGTTAAGAAAGTTAATAAATAAAAATATACTTATGATTTACAGCTTAATATTAACTAGATGTTAATTACTTGATATTCATTCAAATAATTATAAGTGAAGTTACTTCTTACAAAACATTTTATATAAGTCTATAAACAAAAAAAGCCACCTTAAATTAATAAGATGGCTTATAGACGAGATTATAGTTTTTAGAAAGAGTAGTTGAAGCTCAAGCTAAAATTTCTACCTAGTTTATATGATTGTACTAATAAATCTTTTGTTAGGTTTTCTTGTTTACGTTCAATCTTAGGGTCTAATAAGTTCTTAGCATTTAAGCCCATTCCAAAATTCTTTGTAAACTTGATTTTAAATGTAAAATCAAGCATTCCAAAAGCTTTGTCAACTAAATTACCACTTTGTTCAGTCCCGATTGATTGTAGTTTATCAGAAAAATGAGCATAAGAAATAGTTGCTAATAAGTTTTTTTCTCCCCATTCTTTTTGATAAGTAATGTCAGCATTTAGAAGGAAGTTAGAAGCTCCTGTAAAACCTGTATTTTTTTCAGTAAATAAAGTATTAATATAACGGTTTTCTTTATTTACTTTTTCGTTATCTAATTTTTGGTAGGTTTTCATAATTGCTGCATTTAAACCTCCCGATATTTTATTCGTATTAATATCATCAAAATTGATTAAATCTTTTTTGATTTCTATTTCAGCTCCAATTGCATACCCATAATCTCCTGTATTTGCATAAGTGATATCGTTTGAAGCAGATGCCATTACGATTTCATTAATTGGATTCTTAATGTATTTACCAAAACCTGTTACCGAGAATAACTCACCATTAGTAGGATAAAATTCCCATTTAAGATCAAAGTTGTAATCATCAGAAGCATATAAATCTGGGTTACCTATTTTTACTTCAGTTACATCTTCATAGATAAAACGTGCTCTTTCTTTAAATTGAGGTAATGTATATGTTTTTGAAGCAGCAAATCTTAAATTATGTTGATCTGTTAACTCATATTTTAATTGTAAGGACGGCAAGAAAGCATTTTTAGTAAGTTTATCGCTTGATCTTTCGTTGTCTAATTGCGTTTGCCAAGTAACTTTTTGTGAGATAGACTCAAAACGTGCACCTATAACAGCAGAAAAGCGTTCACTTATTTTATATTCTAAATTGGCAAAACCTGCATTAATCATTAAATCTCCTTCATAGATTTGAGGTAGTAAAGCATTATCAACTTCAGGCCCCCCTCTGAAAGTATAAATATCGAAATAACCTTTTTCAAAATTAGATTGATTGAAGAACAAATCTAATTGTGTAGGATTAATGTTTTTATTGTATGTATTATTGATAGCATAAACAAACTGAGTAGCCTTAAAGTCTCTATCTTTTTTACGGATATTATAACCTAAAGTAAGTTTACCATTATGCATATTATCTGCATTCTCATTAAATTTATAATCAACCGCTAAAACTCCCGCATACTCTTTTTCTGTTAAGTCTTCAAAATAACGGTTATTATTTGTTCTAGCATTGATTGCAAAAGAATAAGTATCTTTACCAATACCTTGATTTAGCATATATTGTTGACGATCTGGAGTCTGAGCAGAAACATTATTATATGTAGCTCCCCATTTTAAATCAACTTTTTCTGTTAATCCGTGATTTCCTAATAATTGGTTTACAAATAAACGATTTTGTTTGTATTGTTGTCTATTTACAAGAGTATGACTTAATTTCTCATCAGGGGTAATATCTACCATGTATCCTTTGTATTCATCATTTTTCTCTTGTGATTCATTGATAAATAGAAAGTTGTATTTAATACTATTATTTGAATTAATTTCATAATCAGCATTTAACATTGCTGTTGTATTTGTATTATATTCAAAAGTTTGTAATTCTAAATCTTTAGTAAAGATGTTTTGGGCTTGTGCTGATCTAGAAACTCCTTCTTTGTATTTGAAACCATTACTGAAAGAAGCAGTTGCAAAAAGATTTAAAGCCGATTCTCCAAAATAGAAAGACTTACCAGTATTGAAGCCTAATCCCATTCCATATGGGCTTCTATTTTTTGTTTCTGTAGAGTTTTTAAAGTTATATGATGTTAATGGATTTTTTGGAATGCTAGTATTTGAAAAACCCATATAGCTTCGTCCAGATAATACTCTAAAGTCATCTTGTTTAACAGCATTAGTATTTACATTTGAACTAATACTAACATCAAAGAATCCCTCTCCTTTATATTTTTTAGAAATAATGTCAATATTTCCTCCAGCAAAATCTCCATAGTTACGAGCTGAATAAGTTTTGTCAATAGAGATATACTCAACAATGTCAGTATTGAAAATACTTAGATTGATATTCTTTTTCTCTGGATCATCAGACGATAGTGGTAAACCGTTTAAGTAACTACTGTTATATCTATCCCCTAACCCTCTTACGAATATAGTACCTGTTCCTTCTTGGCGTGTTACTCCAGAAGTTTTAGCGACAGCAGCTGCCACATCACTTACTCCTTTTCTTGAAAGTTCTTGTGAACCTATATGTTGTTTAATTTCTGCAGAACGGTGTTGTTCTATTAATAGTGCAGATTCTCTTTCTTTAGAACGTGTTGCTTGAACAGTCACACCTTCTAGCTCAACACTGTCGCTTTGCAGAGCAATATTTATAACTTCAGTTTTTCCCTCAGTAATAGTAACAGACTTTTTAATAGAATTATACCCCAAGTATTGATATACAAGAATGTGGTTTCCTACTTTTAAAGTTAATTCATAATCTCCATCAATAGCAGTGTTTACTCCTTGTGAAGATCCATCAATACTAATTGTCGCAAATGCTAGTGGTTCTTTAGTTTCTTCATCGATTACCCTTCCTTTGACTTTACCATTTTGGGCAAGTGTGCTTAATGAGAATAATGCAAATGTAAGTAATAAATGTAGTTTCATAAATGTAGCGTATTTTATTATTCTGCAAAGAACTATGCTAATTATGAGCTGAATGTTATTGTAATTTTATTTAATTAGTTATCTTAGGTTACTAAAATGTTAACATATTAAATAATTGTAAACTTATTATTTCGTAATTTATTATAAACTATATTTGACCCAATAAAAACACACAACTTTATCATGAAAAACGAAGAAATTAGAATTTTGTTAGTTGATGACGAACAAGATATACTAGATATCGTCGGTTACAATTTAGAGCAAGAAGGCTATAAAGTATTTACTGCAAATAATGGTAAAAAAGCAGTTTCCACAGCAGCAGAATGTAAACCTCACTTAATTATTCTCGATGTAATGATGCCTGAAATGGATGGTATTGAAGCCTGCGAAGTAATTAGAAAAACACCAGGTCTAGAGCAGACAGTAATAACTTTTTTAACAGCTAGAGGAGAAGATTACTCTCAAGTAGCGGGATTTGATGCAGGAGCTGACGATTATATCACAAAGCCTATCCGTCCAAAAGTTTTAATGAGTAAAGTAAAAGCTCTGTTAAGACGTACTAAGAATGTCGAGGATATTGACTCTGGAGAAATTATAGTAGGTGATATCAAAATTAGTAGAGATTCATATAAAGTATTTACTAAAGGAGAAGAATTAAACTTACCTCGAAAAGAATTTGAATTACTAACACTTCTAGCTTCTAAACCAGGTAAAGTCTTTACACGTGAGGAAATCTTAGATGCAGTATGGGGAAATGAAGTTATCGTAGGTGGACGAACCATAGATGTTCATATCAGAAAGTTGAGAGAGAAGATTGGTGATAAGATGTTTAAAACAATTAAAGGGGTAGGATACAAGTTTGAATATATTACGCAAGGTTAATGGGTATTCGTTTTAAAAAGTCTTATAAGTTTGCTTTAAAGTCAGCCACATTCATTACGATATTTACTTTTTTTGTAATGATGCCTTTAGTTTATTTTTTTACCCCAATCTCTTGGTGGTTATATTGTATTCATGGTGTATTAGTTTTTTTTAGCTCTTTCTTTATTATTCAGTATAGAGTAGAACATTTTATTTATCGTCGAATTAAGAAGATATATGACAATGTATCTCTTCTAGAGCATACTGATTTACGAGCTAAGGCTGTAACTACGGATATGTCAACTCTTACAGAAGAAATTCAAAAATTCGCTACTTATAAAAAAATAGAAATCGAATCTCTGCAAGTTCGTGAAGAATATCGTCGCGAATTCTTAGGAAATATCTCACATGAATTAAAAACTCCTTTATTTACAATACAAAGCTATTTAGACACATTAGTCGATGGTGCAATAGATGATTTAAAAGTTAGAGATCAATATCTAGAACGAGCATCGCAGGGCGTTGACCGATTAATATATATTGTTAAAGATTTAGATATGATATCTAAGTTGGAATCAGGAACTCTTCATTTAAACAAAACAGTTTTTGACTTAGTAGAAACAATTCAGAATGCATTTCACTTTCTAGAATACAAAGCAAAAAAACGCAACATATCATTGATTTTTGATATGAAGTATGATATGCCAATTTATGTAAAGGGAGATAAAGATCGCGTAGGACAGGTCATTACTAATCTAATAGACAATTCTATTAAATATGGGAAAAATAAAGGAACTACTGAGGTTAGTATAGAAGATTTAGTCAATAATAAATTAATTGTCCGAATTACTGATAATGGGGAAGGAATTCAGAAAGAGAATATTCCGCGATTATTCGAGCGATTTTATAGAATAGATAAAAGTGGGTCAAGAGTAGTAGGTGGTTCTGGTTTAGGGCTATCTATAGTTAAGCATATTGTAGAGGCACATGGTGAACATATTTATGTGGAGAGTAGTTTTGGTTATGGGTCAGAATTCTCATTTACAATAGAGAAAGCTTCTAAGGAATACTATATTGAAGAATTAGAATCTAATGAGTTTTAGTTCTAAATAGTGATAAAAATTTTACTTTCATTATATTTATTTAATTTTGCGCAAATTCTATAAAAATACAATAAGGTGGGAAGTAAGAATAAATTAAAGCGATTCAGAGAAAATGAAACATTTCACAATGTGTATCAACCTACACGTGAGGAAATGCTTGAGGGGTTACCTCAAAAAGGAAATTGGAATAAAGTAGTATTCAAAAATGATAATCCTATTGTCTTAGAATTAGGATGTGGTAAAGGAGAATACACTGTTGAGCTAGCGAAACGCTTTCCAGAAAAGAACTTTATTGGAATAGATATAAAAGGAGCTCGTTTTTGGCGCGGTGCAAAGACTGCCGTTGAAGCAGGAATGACTAATGTCGTGTTTCTGCGCACTCAAATAGAATTAATAGAATTGGCATTTGCTAATAAAGAAGTAAGTGAGATTTGGATTACTTTCCCTGATCCCCAAATAAAATACAAAAGAACAAAACATCGTTTGACCAATTCAGAGTTTTTAAAACGCTATAAGAATATTCTTACAGATGATGGTATTGTAAATTTAAAAACAGATAGTGAATTTATGCATGGTTATACCTTAGGACTTCTTCATGGAGAAGGACACGAAGTATTATATGCAAACCACCATATATATAAAAATGAAGGTGCACCATCTGTTGTAACTGAAATTCAAACTTTTTACGAATCACAATATTTAGAAGAGAAAAAGCCGATTACTTACATTCAATTTAGAATAAAATAGGATGGGAGTAGAAGGATTCACATTATTACTATTTGGCTTTTTAGCTGCCATAATTGGAGTATCACTTCCAGGGTTGTTAAATATGACTGCTGTTAAAGTAGCTACTAAAGATGGTTATGTAAATGCGTTTAAATATACAATGGGGGCAATTGTCGTCATATTTATTCAGACCTATATAGCCATATTTTTTGCACGTCTTATTGATTCTAGCCCTGCTATAACGGAAGCACTTCATGAAATAGGATTAGTGATTTTTGGTGGATTAACACTCTATTTTCTAGTATTTGCTAAACGTAAAGAACAAAAAAATAAAGATTTACCAAAGAAGCAAACTGCTCCATTTCTATATGGAGCTTTACTTGCTTCTATTAATGTCTTTTCAATTCCGTACTACGTCTTTTTAGGTGTTACCTTATTTTCTTACGGTTATGGTATTTATGACAAAGTAAATACCTCCATTTTTTCAATTGGTGTAGTAGTGGGTTCTGCATTGATGTTCTATTTGTATATTTTATTCTTTAAGCGTATTTCTAATGAAAATGCCTTTATATTTAGAAATATCAATTATGTAATCGGTTCTATTACTGGAATTATTTGTTTGATAACCATCTATAAGTTATTGAAATAATGTCGTCATCTACAAACTTTTTTGAACGTGTATATGAAGTAGCAAGACAAATACCCTATGGTCGCGTTACTACTTATGGTGCGATAGCCAAAGCTATAGGTGCAGCACGCTCAGCAAGAATGGTAGGTTATGCAATGAATGCTTCTCATTACGATGATACTGTCCCAGCTCATCGAGTTGTCAATCGAAATGGTCTGTTAAGTGGTAAACATCATTTTGACGGTACTAATCTGATGCAACAATTATTAGAAAGTGAAGGAATAAGTGTTATAGATAACCAAGTCCAAAACTTTAATGAACTCTTGTGGTTACCTGAAGTCCAGAAGTAAGAGTTATTATTTCAATCTATCCCTTAATATTTTATACTAACAAGTATTTCGACTGCTGTAATAGTCATTCTCTCTTTTTTCAATATGGCAAATAATCTTTGCTTTTAGAGCTCTTTTTAGCTTTCTATTTCGAAAGAAAATTATTCTAATTTTTTCATACTCTTTTTTTTTGTACCTTTTCAATACAAAGAATTGATTTTAAGTTGCTTATGCTTTATTATGGTTTTTTATAACAAACAGTAAATATGTGGTAAGCCTTGTATTCATAGGACTTTTACACGTTTCCTTCAACAGTTCTTCAACACTTCTTCAAGATTACTGCATCTAAGAGGCTGTTTGTTGAAGCAATGTTGAAGAAGTGTTGAAGCAGTGTTAAAGAAATAGGTTTTAAGACACTATAAATAATGTAAAGAAGAGAAATGAAATAGAGGTATCTATTTTAAAATAATGGTAGCGTATTGCATTCAAATACCATTATTTTTAAGTATCTGATTAAGTAATAAGTGATTTGATGTAGAAAAGAATAGATTAGATAAGGTGATTTTTCAAAGCGCTTATCATAACAACCTAATTAATATACTGGAAAATTTAAAGAAAAGAGAGTTAATCCATCTTTTCTATGATATGTCAGATAACCATTGTGCATTTCGACAATATTTTTGGAAAGTGGCAAGCCGATACCAGCACCTTCTTCTCTAGTGGTGTAAAAAGGTATAAATATTTTATCTTTGATTTCTTCAGCTATTCCTTTTCCATTATCTATAATATCAACAAATACTCTATTGTTTTTTTCATAAAGCTTAATTGCTATTAGTTTGTTAGATTCCTTATGAACAGCGTGCATTGCATTTGTTAATAAGTTAATGATGACTTGTTCCATTTGCTGAGGGTCCCATAATTGTATAATTGGTTCATCAATTTCTAGTTCAATAGTAATATTGTTATTTTTAAGTATAGGAATTAATGTTTCAACACTGTTTTGAATTAGTTTTTTTACCTGAATTGCCTTCTTTTTTGGAGAAGGTAACATCGTTAATTTTCGATAATTATCGATGAATTGTTGTAAGTGATTAGTGCGATTTACAATGGTATTTATACTTAGTTTTATATCTTCAATATCGTCTTCTGTTAACTTATTTTCTTCGTTTAGAATCTCTTGTGTATTATGTGCTAATGAATGGATAGGAGTGAGTGAATTCATGATTTCATGCGAAATAATTTTCATTAAATTTTCCCATGTATCTTTCTCTTTTTTATCTAATACCTTTTGTATAGAGTCTAGTAGTGCTATAAAATATTCTTGATCTTGGCTTATCGTTGTTGAGGTTTGTAGAATGAAAGTTTGTTTTTCTTCTGTTTCTATTTTGATATCTAATGTTTCTTTTGACTCCTTGAAGTTTAGTTGTTCGATATGTTGCGTTAATGAAGGGAGTAATCTTTCTAGATTAATCCATGATTTTACTTTTGGAATATCAAACAAGTTGGCAAAATAGTCATTCATTAAAAAGACATCCCATTTATCTTCTTTTTTTTCTAGAATAATAATGCCTGTTTCTATATTGTTTAGAATATTTAGATACACAAGTTCTCTGACTTCATTTTTTTGCTTTTGTTCTTGTAATTTTTGATAGAGAAGTTGAAGATTATTTAAAGATTCATTTGCTTGCGGTTTATTTGATTTTAGCGAGTAATCATCATATATCATTGCTAATACAATGCGATCAATGGTGCTATAGTATTTTTTCTGATGAAAGTAAAATTCTATAAATAAGGCAACAATACCGCAAATAATAAATATAAAAGAGTAAAACAGCTGTTCTGTATATAGATACATTGCTACGATAGCGAGTAATAATATAATTATTACGCGTATAAATGCTCTAGCATGGAATGAAACGTTCATCATTACTATTAACTTTTGATGTTATACTTTTCTAATCTTCGATATAATGAAGCTCTTGAAAGCCCTAATTCTTCTGCTGTTTGACTTATATTTCCATTGAATTTTTCTAAAGCTTTTAGAATTGATGTTCGCTCCAGATCTTGTAATGTATTTTCTTCTATTTCTATCTCATTAATCATTGAAAGAGAAATGCCAAAGTCATTAATTTTTAGTTCTTCTTCATCAGTTAGTATTAAGGCTCTTTCAACTCTATTTTGCATCTCTCTAATATTTCCTTTCCAATCGTAGTTTTCAAGATATTGAATTGTATTACTATTGATTTGAGGGATGTCCCTATCGTATTTAGCAGCATATTCATTGACAAAAAAATGAAGCAGAGGACCAATATCCTCTTTTCTTTCTCTTAAAGGAGGTAGACTTAAACTCACTGTGTTTATTCTATAAAAAAGATCCTCTCTAAAAAGTTTAGCCGCAACTTCTTGTTCGATATCAATATTAGTAGCTGTAACAATACGTATATCTACCGGTCTTTGTTTTGATTCACCTAATCGAATTACACTTTTAGACTGAATAACCTGTAGTAGTTTAGATTGGAGGTGAAGGGGAACATTCCCTATTTCATCAAGAAAAATTGTTCCACCATTGGCAGCCTCAAATCTACCTTCTGTATCTTGTTTAGCATCTGTAAAAGCCCCTCTCGCATATCCAAATAATTCGCTTTCAAACAGATTTTCGTTTAAAGCTCCAAGGTCTACATGTATGAACGGTTGATCTTTTCGGGCGGAGTTGTCATGGATATATTTAGCTAAGACATATTTACCTGTACCATTTTCACCTAGTATTAATACATTCACGTCTGTTTTGGCTACGCGATTTGCCATTGTATATACTTTTTTGATACTAGGAGCTTCACCTATAAACATTGACGTTTGGTGAGAGGTATTTTGTTCTAGAAGTTCTTTTTTGCGTGCTTGTTTAACAGCTCCTTTTACGGTTTGAATAAGTGCTTCATTGTCCCAAGGTTTTAATATATAGTCTATAGCTCCTAATTTTATACCTTCTACTGCTGTTTCAATATTTCCATAAGAGGTCATTAGGATAATTTGAGTCTGGGGTGATATTTTCTTAATTTCTTTAAACCAGAAAATGCCTTCCTTACCATCTTCAAAACCTACTCTATAATTCATATCTAAGATTACAACATCTATATCAGATTCATTGAGATATTCAATTATTTTTTTGGGGTTAGTATTGGTATTAACTGTTTCAAAATGTCTTTTAAGCAACATTTTAGCAGCAATTAATATCTCAGAATTGTCATCAAGTACAAGAATGTTAGCAATAATCTTTCTCATAGGTAGTGTATAGTATTTCAAAAGCGAACAATAAGGTGTTCATTATCGGACACTTTGTTTTTAATGTTATTTACAATGAATTGTAATTTAGGCTGTTAACTTATATTAATGGCTTGGCATGTTATTGTATGTATAGTTAATAAATACATATAAAATGGACAGAGCACTTCCTCGTAAAAATAGAAAAAAAGTTAAAGCATTAGTAATTGTATTTGGAATAATACTTTTAACTTTTGCTACCTATTTTACTTTCTTTCAAAAGGTTGTTCTGAATGTAGATAAAAAAGAGTTACGTATTCGTCAAGTTACTGATGATTATTTTGAGGAATATATTTCTTTTCAGGCACAAGTAGAACCTTTGCACTCAATGTTAATTAATATTGTAGAAGGAGGAGCGGTTCAAGAGCGCTTTGTAGAAAATGGAGCTATGATACAAAAAGGAGAACCATTAGTAAGGTTATATAATCCTACGACGGAGTACAACTTTATGTCGCAAGAGAATTCATTAATTGAACAAATGAATAGCTTAAATGTCAGTAAAATGAATATTCGTAATCAAGAGATTAATTTGACAAAAGACTTGATTAGTGTACAACATGATTATAAAGAGGCAGAATTGCAATATGAGTTGAACAAAAAACTTTACGAACAAGAAGTACTATCAAAAAGTGACTGGGATAGAACAATAGAGACATATCGTTACCAAAAAGAGCGTAAAACATTAATAGAAGAGAGCATTGCAAAGGAAAAGCTTACAAACTCTGTTCAATTACAACAGATTGAAAGTTCTATTCAAATAATGAATAAAAGTCTGCATAAGCTTAGAGAGAATAAAGAGAATTTTCTTTTGACAGCGCCAATCTCTGGGAGATTGTCCTCTTTTGATGTTATTCTAGGAAAGACTTATCCGGCAGGTGAAAGTATTGGTAAAATAGACGTGATGGAAGGTTATAAATTAGTAGCGCAAGTGGATGAGTTTTATCTAGAGAAAGTGATGATTGGACAGAAAGGGCAGATTGATATGAAAGGTGAAGTGATGTCAGTTGAAGTGAGAAAAATTATACCAGAAGTAAAAAGTGGACGCTTTGAAGTACAGTTAGAGTTTTTAACTGATAAAGAGTTGAAACTACAAGAGGGAAGTAGCTTTGGGGTGAAGTTGTTTTTGTCTGGAAAGGAAAAGAAAGTGCTTCTTGCAAAAGGTAATTTTTACCAAGATACAAAAGGAAAATGGGTGTATGTTGTAAGAGGTAATCAGGCACAAAGAAGGAATATAGAATTAGGACGCGAAAATCCAGCATATTATGAGGTAATATCTGGATTAGAAGTAGGTGAAGAGGTAATTGTCTCGAGCTATAAAGATTATTTAAGAGTAGAACATTTAAAAATAAAAGAATAATTATGGTAATATTAATTAACGATTTGTCTCGCATATTTCAAACAGAAGAGGTAGAGACAACAGCATTAAATAATGTTAATCTATCAGTGAAAAAGGGAGAGTTTCTCTCCGTTATGGGACCTTCTGGATGCGGAAAGTCAACTTTGCTAAATATCATAGGTTTATTAGATAGTGCTACTTCTGGAAGTTATAAACTTTTGGACAATGAGATGGTAGGTTTAACAGAAACTCAAAGAGCTAAAATTAGAAAAGAGAATATTGGTTTTATTTTTCAAAACTTTAATCTTATCGATGAGTTAAATGTATATGATAATATAGAATTGCCTCTGATTTATAATAAAGTACCAAGTGGAGAACGCAAAAAGAGAGTAATGGCAATTGCTGAACGCTTGAATATAGTTCACCGCTTAAAACACTATCCTCAACAGTTATCTGGTGGACAACAGCAAAGGGTAGCAGTAGGTAGAGCTTTAATTAATAATCCCAAAATTATTTTAGCCGATGAGCCTACCGGTAACTTGGATAGTAAAAACGGAGGGGAAGTAATGGAATTATTAACCGAATTACATCAGCAAGGAGCTACAATCATAATGGTGACCCACTCACATCATGATGCTTCTTATTCTGAGCGTACGATTTTAATGAAAGATGGGATGATTCTTTCAGAAAAGATCAATACGAAGATTGTTGATGTTTTTGCAGAATAATTAAATAGTTATGATACGTTTATTAATCACTTTTTTTATCACACTCTTATCTCTAATGATGAATGCTCAAGTAAAAAGCACTTTTACATTGGGATCTGCAGTGAATATATTGGATGTTTCTATGCCTATACAGGTGTATGTAGATGCTACAAAAGATTCTGATACTATCGAAATTGTTGCTGAAAAACAAGAAGGTATTGACTTAGTAAGATTAAGACAATTAGGAGATAAGTTAGTTATTGATTTTAGTTCAACAGCTAGAAATACAAAGGCAAATAATCTCGGAAAAATACAAGTTTATATTTCTCAGAAGTCAATTGAAAAGTTTAGTGTTAGTACAGTAGCAAAAGTAATAGTTGAGGGAAGATTAAAGGTAGATAATGCTATTTTATCTTTAGATTCAAGTAGTTCTCTTACGGCAGACGTCACTGCAAAAACAGTTGGAATAAATATGGATTCTGCATCTAAATATACAGGTAATATCACAGCTAAAACAATTAAAGTAAATATAGATTCAGCAGCAAAAGCTACTGTTAGTGGAGATACAGAGAACTTAACTGTGAATGTAGATAGTGCTGGGACATTTGATGGGAAAGAATTAAAAGCTAAATATGTAAAAGTAGAGGCAGATTCTATGGGGAAAGCTGAGGTTTATCCTACAGAAAGCTTAAATGCTTACGCAGATTCAATGGGTAAGGTGATTTATCACAATACTCCAAAAGAGATAAAGAAATATACTGATTCGATGGGATCTGTAAAGTCTAAATAGATAATATGCTTAAGAATTGGCTTAAACTATATATCGCTTTTATTAATAAGTCTAAGTACTTTTTTCTATGGAATATCTTAGGATTATCCATAGGGTTAACCTCTGTGGTATTAGCAATTATTCATTATCAAGATGAGTATGCCTATAATAGATGGATACCTACGGTGGATCAGATTTATGAAGTAAATATAGATATTGGTTCAGATGCTAATTCTATTTATGTGCCTGCTGCTATTGGTCCTGAGTTGTTCCAGAATGAGATCATTGAAAATTATTGTTATTTCGCTTTAGAGTATATAGAGTTTTATACTGAAAGTGAGAGTTATAAGGGCGTACAAGGTGGAATATTAAATACTCAAAAGACGTTTTTTAAGTTTTTCCCTTTTGAGTTTGTCTATGGAAGCAATAATGATATTTTTAAAGAAGAATATTCAATTGCTATTTCTGAGGAAGTATCTAAAAGATATTTTGGAGAAAGTAATCCTGTCGGTCAAAAATTATCTTTAGCCCATCAATCTTATATCGTAAAAGGAGTCTATAAAACGGATAAAAATGCAACTATACTGCCAAAAATAGTAGTAGCTAATATTGAATGGAATAATCAAGTAAGTCCTCTTTTGTGGAAGGAAAATATTGGAGGTTTGTTAATTAAGAAGAAGTCAACAACAGTACTTAATCAACTAGCTGATTTAATTGCTTCTTCCTATAAAACAAATAAACGTATTAATAAGTTTTTTGAGGAGGGAGAGGAAGTAAATATTAATCTAACTTCATTAAAAGAGGGGCGATTTATTTCTAAACAAACTTCCCTATTAGAAGGAAGAATAAAATTAGAAACACTACGATTAATTATTGCTTGTTCTGTTCTCATTTTTGTATTAAGTATTGTCAATTACATTAGTCTAAACCAGGCGAGTATATTATCAAGGGCTAGAGAACTAAGTATTCGAAAAATAGTAGGAGCTAATAAATGGCAAATGATTTTTCAAATACTGTTTGAAACTATGCTGACAGTGTGTTTAGCTTTATTGCTTTCTTTTGTATTTATTGAGATAAGTTTACCAATCTATAATCAATTTTTATATAAAACTTTAGTTTTTTCATTGTCATTTGGATTATTGATATCATTAGTGTTAGGTATAATTATAATCCTTTTAGGAGGTATAGTACCTGCTTTATATGCTAATTACGTTGCTAATAAAACTCTTGAAAATAGATTGAATACGCCAGTAACAAATTCTTTTAAGAGGTATATGATATTAGTAGTTGTTCAAATGATTATTGCTTTTTTCTTTATGATTGCCTCCTTTGTTATTCATGAGCAAGTACAATATCTAAAAAAGCAACCTTTAGGATTTGAACAAGAAGAAGTACTGCAAATAAAATTATATACGCAGTCTATCAAGCGTAAGTTATATAGGGAAACTAAAGTTATAGATTATCTCAAGCAAATACAAGGTGTAGAAGGTGTTGCTCTATCTACGTTGTCATTTAAAGATAAGACTATTACGAGTAATCGCACAGCATATTATGGACAACAACAGATTAATGATTTTGTTTTTGAAGGAATCGATAGTGAATATATTGACCTTTTAGGTTTCAAAATATTAGCAGAAGAACTAAATATTCCTGCCGAGTTATCAACTGTTATAGTTAATAAACAATTCATTAATAAGTTGGGACTTAGCGCAGAAGAAGTTATAGGGCAGGTAATTTCTTATGATGGGAATACGTATGTTATTCAGGCAGTGATAGATGATTTTTTTAATAATGGCTTTGAGCAAAGAGTAAAACCAACCATTTTATTTGATTGGCGTGATATAGACTTTTTGCCTTATACGATAGAATCTTTATCAATTAAGATTGATGAAAAGCAAAAAGAAGAAACATTAGAGCGTATTAGAGCTTTTTGGATTGTAAATATAGATATAGAGTATCCTTTTGAGGCAAGTACTATTAGAGAACAAATAGCTCAAACTTATGAAAGAATAGTTGCACAACGCAATATGTTTTTACTCTGGAATATAGCAGTAGTATTGATTACTCTTTTTGGGGTTTACGCAACGATGTCATTTATTCTTGAACAAAAATTAAAAAGTTTAGTCATACGTAAAATATTAGGAGCAACTGCTCCAAGTTTATTAGTGCAGTTAATATTGCCTTTTGTAATAACAATAATGATTGCTTTTTTAATTGCTATTATTCCAACTTATCTATTGTTAGATAATTGGTTACAAAGGTTTTATTATAGACAAGAATTAACAGTAGTACTATTTATTATTTCTCTCTTGTGGATTTTGTTAATTGTAGTCATTCTGCTAGTAACGAAGGTATTGTCTACTTTAAATTTTAAAATAATTAATTATATAAAACGCGAATAGTTATGCTTAAAAATTGGTTGAAAATATATTGGTACAATGCAATGAAGCACAAGGTTTACTTCTTGTTGACAATTGTTGGGTTGGCTATTGGTATGTCTTCTTTTATTATAATGGCATTGTACTATCAGGAGGAAAAAGCTTATGATAATTGGAATGAATATAAGGATCGTATTTTTATTATAGAAACTAAGATTACGCCAACAGATAGTTGGCCTATGCTTTCTTTACCTTATGGAGCAGCGTTGAAAAATTTAACTCCTGAAGTAGAGGAGTATATGTATATGGGGAGTAATTATCGAAAAGGTATAATGGTATGGGAAGGTAAGAAGATATTGTATGAAAAAGCAATTGCTGCTCAATCTAATTTCTTTAATTTTTTTCCATTTGAGATTATTAAAGGAGATAAACAAAACCCATTTAGTGGACCAAATCAAATTGTAGTGAAAGATTCTTTTGCGACATTAATATTTACTGATAAAAATCCATTAAATCAAACTGTGACAATAGACGATAAAGACTATACTATAGTTGGTATTTATTCTAATAATGGTGTTAGTAGTTCTGTTGATAGTAACATGATTTTTAATACTCTAGATGAATCAGAAAAAACTGCAATAAAATATGAAAATTGGGGAGACTTTGGTGAGGCATTGTGGGTCAAGCTAAGGGATAAAAATGATAAAGATGTTATAATACGTAATTTAAAGACGGTTTATAATGAAAATGTTATAAAAAGAATAGCAAAAAATGCAGGACAAACTTCAGAAGAGTTTATTAAAGATAATTCGATTTTTCCATTAGAATTTTATTTACATGAATTAGAAAGTTTGCGATTGATCAAAAATGTCGATATTAATGGTACACCTGAAGGAGCTGCTAATGCAATGCGAATCTATATTGCATTAGTATTATCGCTACTGATTTTACTATTGGCTATTTTTAATTACATTAATATTACTACTGTTCAGGTTATGAATAGAGGTAAAGAAATAGGAATGCGTAAAACACTTGGTGGTGGATATTCTCTATTTTTATGTCAAATATATTTAGAAACGATACTTACGGTTCTTATCTCTTTATTATTAACGTTTGGTTTGATAGAATTTTTTCTTCCAACACTTAGAGTATTCTTTAATGCCTCTTTAAGTTTTAGATTATTTTATTATCTGCCTCAAGTCTTATTTTTTGTAATAATAGTAGTGGTTTTGGGAGGAACGATTCCTACGCTTTATGTTTTAAGTTTTAAAACATTAGAGATGCTAAAAGGAAATCTAAAGAAGAGTAAAAGAGGTATATGGTTTAAAAATGCTCTATTGATTACTCAGTTCGTTATAGCATGCTTTTTCATCATAGGTTCAGTGATTGTTAATGAGCAAGTAAAATATATGCTGAATAAAGATCTAGGTTTTAAATCTAATCAGATTATTGCATTGCCATTTGAATACAAGTCAACTAAGAATGGAAATAGTGATATATATGAACTCCTTCAAAGAGAATTAGGAAAAGTGAAAGGAGTAGAAGATGTTTCAACCTGGTCACTTCGTATGGGAGGAGGAAGCTATGCCTCTTCCAGCTATCTCTATAATGGTAATACGATACAAGCAGGGGTTGCTGCTATGGATTATAATTTTCTAGACGTATTTGAAATACCAATTAAGGAAGGTAGAGCACTCACGAAAAATTTAGCAAGCGATTCTATCACTAATGTTTTGCTAAGTGAGAAGGCTTTATCACTGATGCAAGAAAATGAACCAATTGGAAAAGAGTTTGATTGGAATAACAAACGATTTACAATAGTTGGTGTAGTGAAAGACTTTAATGTTTTTGGCTTACAAGAAGATTATAAACCATTAATATATTTGTCTTTAAATACTGTTCCATGGGTTAAAAATAACATTGGGGAATTATACATAAAGATTAATACAAAAAATATATCAGAAACAATTGAAGCCATAGAAAAGGTTTGGAAAGAGCATAAGATTTCTGATTATCCTTTTAGCTACGAATTCATAGACAAGCGTTTTGAAAATACTTATAATAAGACAATACAAGAGCGCAATATGTTTATGGTTTTGAATCTAATAGTAGTGTTTACTGCTTTGTTTGGATTATATGCTTTAGCTTCCTTCTCTATAAGTTCAAAATTAAAAGAGGTTGCAATACGAAAAGTATTAGGAGCAAGCATACCAAGTATAATGAAACAATTGTCTTTGGAATATATTATTTATTGTTTAATAGGTTTTATAATTGCCTTATTTCCTTCTTATTATCTTTTAAATAGTTGGCTTAGTGATTATGCATTTCGTATACAGATAGGTGTTTTTCCTTTCATATTGTGTTTTTTATTAATACTTGTTTTGACGTTAACGATTGTTTTATATAAATCTTATATGGCAACAAAAGTAGATGTTTTAAAATATATAAAACACGAATAGTTATGCTAAAAAATTGGTTGAAAATATATTGGTACAATGCAATGAAGCACAAGCTTTATCTCTTGTTGACAATCATTAGTTTGGCAGTAGGTATAGCTTGCGTCGTTCTGTCTTTTATGTACTATGAAGAAGAATCTAGTTATGATCAGTGGAATCCTTATAAGGATGAGGTTTTTGTTATCTCCTCTCAATTAGATGAGGAGACCATTTGGATGAAATTACCTTATCCTTTTGGCGATAAAATAAAAGAATCTTCCGATGTAGTAGATTATACCTATGTCAATAATTACTATGACGAAGGATTAATTAAAGTTGAGGGACAGGAAAAAGAAATAAGTCATCTTTTAGAAGTTCAGTCTAATTTTTTTGATTTTTTTCCTTTTGATATCATAGAAGGAGATAAGAAAGAGCCTTTCTCAGGAATGAATACTGCAATAATTAGAGATAAAGTTGCAGCCTATTTATTTGGAGATAAAAGTCCTATTGGAGAGGTTGTTAAATTTGAGCAAGAAGACTTTATTATAACTGGCGTTTATTCACTAGAAAATAAAAAAAGTTCTATTAATGCTAGTATTTTAATCAATAGTCAGGATAAGAATATTAAAGAGAATGAAAGCTGGGGAAATTTTGATAGTACTATATGGCTAAAATTAAGAGATGTTAATAAAAAGAGTAATGTAGAAAAATTATTATATGATCTAAATATCGATAACTTATATCGTCGATTAGCGAAGGAAGAAGGTATTTCTATAGAGGATTATTTAAAGAATGAAAATGTAATTCTTTTTAATCTTCATCCATTAAGTGAACAGCACTTAGTAGGAAATCAATATCTTAATGGAACTCCAGAAAGGGGTGCTAATATACGAATGTTGAAAACAGTAATAGTATTATCTATTCTAATTTTGTCTTTATCGATTTTCAACTATATCAATATATCAATGGCACAGTTGATAAAAAGAGGCAAAGAAATTGGTATTCGAAAATCGTTAGGTGCAACAAAAAGAAACTTGTGGTCACAATCAGTTTTGGAATCTGGAATCACAACATTTTTATCAATGCTGGTTTCATTAGTCATTATCGAGTTTGCCTTTCCTTATGTAAAAGTTTTTTTACTATCCAAAATGCAATTGGACTTAATTAGATTGCTGCCATCTTTGATTATAATTTTCTTTATTGTACTTCTTTTAGTTGGAGGTATACCTGCGTTGTTTGCAATGAATCTTGGCTCCATTAATAATAGAGAAAATAGATATGGTTTTTATTTGAAAGGTAAAATTTTAAAAAGAGGAATACTAGTGTTACAATTTACAGTTGCTAGTTTCTTTATTATAGGCGCTATGATTGTTCAGCAGCAACTTTCTTATATGTTAAATAAAGAATTGGGATTTAAGGGAGATCAGGTGGTTTCAGTTTACTTAGGTGGTAATATCCCGTGGGAGAAAAAAACAGAAACATACTTTAGCTTGAAAGAAGAATTACAGAATGTCGAGGGGGTAGCAGATGTTAGCACGAGTGCATTAATGTGGGATGCTGGAGCAAGTAGCAGTAGGCTATATTATGGAGAACGTTCAATACAGGTTGAGAATGGCGGGATAGATTTTAATTTTTTTGAACTAACAGGTATTGAACTAAAAGAAGGTAGAATGTTATCGTCTTCTTTTGCATCAGACAGTATTAATAATGTAGTCGTTAATGAAGAAATAGTAACTAAGCTTGACATCATTGACCCAATTGGAAAGGTGGTTAATTGGAATGATAATCTGTTTACAATTGTTGGAGTCGTAAATAATTATCATGTTTTTGATTTAAAAAATGAGTATCCTTCAACTATTTTCATGTATTTAAAAACAATCCCATGGATTGGAAATACTGTCAATTTTGTTTTTTTGAAATTGGATATGGAAAATGTTGATAAAACCATGATGGAAGTTGAAAAAATAATGAATAAGAGAGGGGTTGTGAGTGGGGGACTGAGTTATGAATTTTTAGACAAAACATTTCAAAAGAATTTTGGTTCAACTATAAGAGAGCGCAATGCTTTTTTAGTTCTAAATGGGATTGTTGTATTCATAGCATTATTTGGTCTATACAGTCTTGCCTCTTTTAATATCAATAATAAACTGAGAGAAGTAGCAATACGAAAAGTACTAGGTGCAAATCAAATAGGATTGTTAAGACTGCTTTCAAAAGAATATTTTGTTTTAGCCGTGATAGGATTTTTTATAGCAATTTTCCCGAGTTACTTTTTCTTAAATCAATGGTTAAACGAATATGCTTTTCGTATTAATATTAGTGTGATTCCTTTTATACTGTGTTTTTTATTAATACTTGTTTTGACGTTAGCTATTGTTTTATATAAATCTTATAAAGCAACGAAAGTAGATATTCTTAAATATATAAAATATGAATGATTGGCTGTAACAAATATGATGTTATGGACTACTTATTAAATAATATTAACCATTAAAAAAATTATAAAAATGAAAAGAATTTTATTATTTATTATGCTACTAGGCTGTAGTAGCCTTTTTGCACAAGTAAAAGAAACACGTTCGGTAGATGACTTTAACAAGGTGAAATCATCACAATCAATCAGAGTGGAGTTTACCTATGGAGCTCCTAAAAATGTTGTAATTGATGCTGATGATGAAGAATTATTAAAGCTGGTTAAGACAGAAGTAGACTCTAATGGTCAACTCTCTATCTATATTGATAATAAGAGAACCAAAGAAAAAAAGAATAAGAAAAAGTTCGTTTTTAATAATGTTTCTTTTAATAATGTGACAGTATATATTAGTAATCCTGTGCTTGAAGAGGTTCAGGTGTCATCATCTTCACGTTTTAATTTAGTGAATGCTGCAAAAGCTAAAGATTTTTATGTAAAAACAAGTAGTTCTGCCAGATATAGTGGTGAACTTATGCAAACAGATAATCTTAAGATTGTAACAAGTTCTTCGTCAAGTGCCTCAGGTTCTTTCGAAGTAATTAATAAAGCAGATATAAGTTCTAGTTCATCTTCATCCCTAGATATTAGTTTGAAAACTAATAAAGTTGATTTTAGCGCAAGTAGTTCATCAGTAATTAAGGTAAGTGGGGAAGCTAGAGATACAGGAGCAACTGTATCTAGTTCTGCTAGAATTAAAGGAGATGCTTTTAAGACGCAATATCTAGATGGAAAAGCAAGTTCTTCTGGGGCAATGATTTTCGAGGTTTCAGATGAGGTAAACGGAAAAGCAAGTTCTTCAGGTCGTATTCAATATACTGGAAGTGCTCAACGAATAAATGTTTCAACCTCTTCTTCAGGTTCGGTAAAAAAAGTTAATTAACAGTACTTCAATAAGGGTTTCAATGATTAATAATTGGTTTAAATTATATGCAAGGCATTTTTGGAAAAATAAGTTCTTTTCAATACTGAATTTATTGGGGCTGTCAATTGGTATAGCGGCTTTGGTAATGGTATTACTGTATTGGAATAATGAACATAGTTATAATCAATGGAATCCTTATAAAGATAGGGTGTATGAAGTGTATAGAGTTGATGGGGAGGAAGGAAGAATAAGTCCATGGGTACCTGCCCCAATAGTGACAAAATTAGAAGAGCTATCAGATATATTAGATAGTTATACTTTGTTGTGGAATTATGTAGAGAAGCTTAGTATACAAATAGATAACAAGAAAGAATTTATTTATAATTTACAAGATCATCAAGCCACTTATCTAGATATGTTTCCTTTCCCGGAAGTATTCGGTTCAATTAAAGATTTTCAAGAAAACAAATTTGATGCAATTGCTTTAGAAAGAAAACAAGCAGAACGTTTATTTGGGATAGGAACCGACCCTACGGGCAAAGAAATTATAATTGATGGAGGAAAAAGATTGTTTATTCGTTTAGTATATGAAATACCACCACTTACTTCTGAAGCTCCTTTAGCTTTTATTTCATACAGCGGAGAACAGATGATTATTGATAATAATGATGTTTGGAGTGATTATAATTATAAGTTGTTAATTAAACTGAAAGAAGGAATAGCCTTAGAATCAGTTAAAAGTAGATTAACAAATACACTTTTTAAGCCTTTTTTAAATAGAGATTCACAGCGAATAGGTATTAGTGAAATAGAATATAAAAAAAGATTTGTTAAGAATGATCCAAT
Source organism: Myroides injenensis M09-0166 (assembly GCF_000246945.1). GTDB lineage: Bacteria > Bacteroidota > Bacteroidia > Flavobacteriales > Flavobacteriaceae > Flavobacterium > Flavobacterium injenense. Next base: position 5,955 of record NZ_BAEX01000039.1, on the reverse strand, counting down.
TGTTTTTTTTGATTTAAAAAGTTCACATTTAAATCCTAGATCTCAAATATTTGGTAGTGGCTCTAATTCAAATAAGATATTAAATAGTATGCTAGCAGTATCTTCATTGATATTGCTATTAAATATATTGAATACTATTAATCTCACAATAGTAAAGAATTTTAAACGCATCAAAGAAGTAGGAATTAGAAAAACTTTAGGAGGTACTAAAGCAAATATTTTATTTCAATTTGTTTTTGAAACCTTTTTTACCGTCTTATTAGCATTTATTATTGGACTAGTTCTAGTAGAGATTTTAACTCCTTTTTTAAACCTGCTAGTAGATAGAGAACTTAGATTTAATATAAGTCAGTCCTTTTATTTATTAATAATATTATTTATTGTAATATTTATATTAACAGCTTTTTTACCAGCAATTTTTATTGCTTCTCTGAAGCCAAACTATGTTTTAAAAGGTAATATCTTAAGAAGTAAATCAATTATATCATTAAGAAATATCTTGTTAGTACTACAATTTATAATAGCTTTTTTCTTTTTGAGCTTATCCCTTTTGATGAATAAGCAGGTGAATTATTTAATACATCAAGATATTGGTCTTAATGGAGACCAAATCATTAATATTAGATTTAATTTATCTGGGCTTCAGAATCGCTATGAGGTGTATAATTCTTTTAGAGAAGATTTGTTGAAAATTAACGGTGTAGAATGCATTGCAGCTCATTCTCTAGAGTTTGGTGGAAATCTTGGTAGTTCTTCTACTAACTTTATTGATGGTAAAACTTTATATAGTGGGAATATTATTATTGATTATAGCTTTTTGGATTTATTTCAAATTGATTTAAAAGAGGGAAGATTTTTTGATCCAAATTCAAAAACAGATGGTCAAACAAAAGTATTGGTAAATGAAGCTTTTGAAAATGAGGTTAATTTTAAAGATGGAGTTATTGGTAAAGATATTCGATGGAATGGCAACTATTTTAAAGTTATTGGTGTAATTAAAAACTTTAATACTGGCGGAGTAGGAGTTGAAGCAACACCTCAGACTTATTTTTTAGGAAATGCTGCTGATTGGTTTCATCATCTAATGGGAACAGTATCTATTAAAGTTGATACAAAGGATGTACAGCAAACAATTTCAAAAATTGAAAAGTTTTGGAACCAACGTGTGGATTTAGTTTATCCTATGGAATATGGTTTTGCAAATGATCAATTTGCTAATACTTATAGGAAAGCTATCTATCAAAAAACATTGTTTTTGGTTTTGATGTTCGTATCAATATTTATTGCTCTACTAGGTTTATTAGCAGTTGTATCTTTCAGTATCGAAAATCGTTTAAAAGAGGTAGCTATTAGAAAAGTATTAGGGGCTGATAGAAAAGAATTGATAATTGGTCTTTCTAAAAAGTATCTTATTTTATGTGTGTTTTCTTTTATCATATCTATATATCCGGTCTATTATGCAATTAATTTATGGCTAGAGGATTTCGTTTATCGAATAGATATCACTGTTTTTCCTTTTCTATTAGGATTTATTATATTATCAATTTTATCTGCTTTTTTAGTAGTTTGGAAGTCTTGGCAAGCCACTCAAGTTAATGTTTTAAAATATATTAATTATGAATAAGTATTTAATTGTTTTTATAAGTATATTCTTGAGTCAATTTATGTTTGGACAAGAAGTACTTACCTTGGAAGATTGCATTCAACTTGGCAAAGAAAATAGCTATAAAATAATGGTAGCTAGATTAGAAACTCAAGTAGTTGAAAAACAAAAGCAAAGTTTAGCTTCTTATTATTTGCCTTCAGTAAATCTTAATGGTACTCAAGGATATAATTATGGGTCTACGATTGACCCTAGTAGCAATAGTCGAGTAAGTTCTAATATTGCATCAACGCAGTTTTCTATTGATACTAGTGTCCAGTTATTCGATTGGTCAAATTTCATTGAAAATGAACAAAACAAATTAGCTATTGATTATGCAACATTGAGTGAGCAAGAAGTTTTATATTATTATCATACAAGTATTCTAGAATTGTTTTTTGAGATACTTGGTCAGCAAGAATATTTAAAAATACAACAGCTTCAGTTAATAAATAGTGAAGTCAATTATAATAGAGTAAAGAAAGAGGTAGAGGCTGGTGCAAAGCCCCAAAGTGATTTGTATGATATTGATTATATCTTTCATAGTGAACAAATAGCAATAGAACAGACAAAGGATAATTTATATAATCAAAAGCTTAAGTTAGTTCATTTACTTAATCAAGAAAACAAAGAACCTAAAGAATTTGAGTTATCACTTAATTCGGAATCTATTGGATTTTTTTCGGAATATGTATTTAATCCAATACTTGAAAAAGCACGATTAAATAGTGAATTATTACAAAAGGACATCGCATTATTAAGGGCGAAAAATTTACCTACTTTATCTGCTACTTATCAATTTGGTTCTTTTTATTCGAAACCCTTCAATAGCAATTTAGACGTAATGATAAATACTTTCTCTAAACAACTTGGCGATAATAAAAATCATGCAATAGGATTGCGACTTTCGATACCTATTTTTCAAGGGGGATCGGTGAATAGAAGTCTAGCTAAAAAGAGAAAAGAGATTGAGCTAAATGCTTTGAAAATAAGGGAACAAGAAAGTGTTTTAGCGCAACAAAACAAAGAGATAGAAGATGTGATTCAACAACTTTTTTTATTAGATAAAAAGTTGAGAGACAATATGGAATTATCGAAGAAATCATTTACTACTACACAAGTGAAATATGAGAATGGTAAAGTCGATATTTTTTCCTTTAATGCTGCAAAAAATCAATTACTGAATGCTCAATTTACATTGATTAAAAATGATTTGAATAGAAACTTAATGAGTAAAAAATTACAGTTAAATAATACAAATACATTGTAATACAAGATTAATGTTGTTATTTATATTTAGAATATATTAACACTAAAATCTCAATATTTCCTACTATCTTTGCGTAAGACTGTTATTATATTAATTTGTTGAAAACTAATCTTATATAATGAAATTAGATAGAAAGGAAATTCTTAAAGCATTGGAAACTATTTCAGTAGCTGGAGAAGGAAAAAATATGGTAGAGAGCGGTGCAGTTAGCAACGTTATGACATTTGGAGATGAAGTAGTAGTGGATTTAGTATTATCTACGCCTGCTTTACACATAAAGAAAAGAGCTGAAGTTGACGTGATGAAAGTGATACACGATCAAGTTTATGATAAAGCTAAAGTAAAAGTAAATATAAAAGTTGAAGCTCCTGAAAAACCTGAAATTAAAGGAAAAGCTATTCCTGGTATTAAAAATATCGTTGCTATTTCTTCAGGAAAAGGTGGAGTTGGTAAATCTACTGTAACTGCAAATATAGCAGCTAGTCTTGCTAATATGGGATTTAAAGTTGGTGTTTTAGACGCTGATATTTATGGTCCATCAATGCCTATTATGTTTGATGTAGAGAACGCAAAACCTATTTCTGTACAAGTTGATGGTAAATCAAAAATGAAACCAATATCAGCTTATGGAGTAGAGATCTTATCAATCGGATTCTTTACAAAAGGAGACCAAGCAATTATTTGGAGAGGACCAATGGCATCTAAGGCATTGAACCAGATGATTTTTGATGCAGACTGGGGAGAACTAGATTTCTTATTAGTTGACTTACCTCCTGGAACTGGAGATATCCATTTGTCAATAATGCAATCCTTGCCAATTACTGGAGCAGTTGTTGTTTCAACACCTCAAGCAGTAGCACTTGCTGATGCGAAAAAAGGTGTTTCTATGTTTATGTCTGAGAGCATTAATGTTCCAGTTTTAGGAATAGTAGAAAATATGGCTTATTTTACGCCAGCAGAACTTCCTGAAAATAAATATTATATTTTCGGTGAGAATGGAGCTAAGAACCTTTCAGAAGATTTAGAAGTACCTTTCTTAGGTGAAGTGCCAATTGTACAGAGTATTCGTGAAGCAGGAGACTACGGTCGTCCAGCTGCTTTACAAAATGATACTGTTGTAGCAAAGGTATTTGAAGAAATTAGCAGAAATGTTGTGGAACAAGTTGTTAAAAGAAATGACTCTCTACCTCCAACAGAAGCTATTAAAATTACTACAATGGCTGGTTGTTCAGCTACAGGAAAAAAATAAAGATAAATCGTATAGAAAATATGGCATCAGAGACTATCAAAGAAAACGTAATGAAAGCGTTAAATGAAATTCGCCCGTTTTTGCAAACTGACGGTGGTGATATTACTTTAATTGATATTATAGATGATAAGCACGTTCATGTCCGATTAGAGGGTGCATGTACAGCTTGTAGTGTAAATCAAATGACGCTAAGCGCTGGAGTAGAAACGACTATTAAGAAGTATGCTCCAGAGATTGAAACGGTAGTTAATGTTGGATAAAAATAAAATAGTCAATACTTAATAAAGACATTAATGGTGTTTTTTGAAGGTATTGACTTTTATCATTTCTAATAACAATTGCAAGGGAGAACTTTGCACAAAAGATTACTACATCATGATTGAAACCGATATAATAATTATTGGAGCAGGTCCTACAGGACTATTTGCTGTTTTTGAAGCTGGGCTTTTAAAACTTAAATGTCATTTAATAGACGGACTTCCACAACCTGGAGGTCAATTGACAGAATTATATCCTAAAAAACCAATTTTTGATATTCCAGGATACCCTTCTGTAGGTGCTGCAGAGCTAATCGACAATTTGATGGAGCAAATCAAGCAGTTTCAACCTGGTTTTACACTTAATGAGGTTGCTGAAACTATCGAAAAGCTTGAAGATGGCACTTTTATAGTTACTACTAATAAAGGAACAAAACATCACGGTAAGGCTGTGGCTATTGCAGGTGGTTTAGGATCTTTCGAACCTCGTAAACCTGAATTGGAAAATATTAATTTCTTTGAAGAAAAAGGAGTTGAGTATTTTGTGAAAAAACCTGAGATGTTTGAAGGCAAAAAAGTGGTAATAGCAGGTGGTGGAGATTCATCGTTGGATTGGAGTATTTATTTAGCAGATTTAGCTGCAGAAGTTCATTTAGTGCATAGACGTAATGAATTTAGAGGAGCGTTAGATTCTGTAGAAAAAGTACAAGTTCTTAAAGACAAAGGAAAAATCAACCTAGTTACTCCAGCAGAAGTTGTAGAATTAAAAGGAACCGATAAACTTGAGTCTGTTGTTATTGAAAGAGAAGGAGAGAGAGAAGAAATTGTTTGTGATTACTTCATTCCTTTATTTGGATTAACACCGAAATTAGGACCTATCGCAGATTGGGGATTAGAGATAGAGAAAAATGCTATTAAAGTGAATAATGCATTAGATTATCAAACTAACATTCCTGGTGTTTATGCAATAGGTGATGTTAATATATATCCTGGTAAATTAAAATTAATTCTTTGTGGATTCCACGAGGCAACTTTAATGTGTCAAAGTGTTTATAATATGTTGAACCCAGGTAAGAAATTTGTTTTAAAATATACAACTGTGTCTGGAATTAATGGATTTGACGGTACTCGTAAAGAGGCTGAAAAAGCAGTTGTTAAATCTATAGAATAAGATGGCTGAAGATATCAAAATCACTATAATTGATAGAGAAGGTGTTCCGCATGAAGTTGATGCACCTACAGATATGGGTATGAACATTATGGAACTTGTACGTGCTTACGAACTTGTTCCTGAAGGTACTATCGGTATTTGCGGTGGAATGGCTATGTGTGCTTCTTGTCAATGCTATGTGATGAATGGTGATGAAGTAGAACTTCCTGAAATGAACCCTGATGAAGAGGCAATGCTTTCTGAAGCATTTAATGTAAAACCCAATAGTAGATTAGGTTGTCAAATACAATTAGAACCTAGTATCGAAGGTTTAGTCGTTGAATTAGCTCCTGAAGGTTAAGAATTCTTAGAAGACATTTTAAATAT
>NZ_BAEX01000040.1 GCF_000246945.1 Myroides injenensis M09-0166 | reverse complement strand
TATTTATAATGGTTCTATAATCAAAAATAAGTTTATTATTAATTGTTTTGATTATTTTATCTTAAAAATATTTGATAATTTTATTATGTTATGTAAAAAAAGGTTTCTATGGCTATTTTTTATGTGAAAAATGTATTATCTGCAAAAAAAATGTCTGTTGTGATATTTATCATTATCATGGTACTTTTTGTGTAATACTTTTATAAAAAATTATAGAAAGTAAAATTAAGAGCATTTATTTATTTTAAACAGTTTCAAAAATGAACACACTAACAAGAAAGATTGTGATGGCCGCGACAGGATTATTCTTGTGTTTTTTCTTATTGATTCACTTCTTAGGAAATACACAATTATTTTTAGAGCCAGCACAAGCCAGTAAAAACTTTAATGCTTATTCTAGTTTTTTGACAGGGAATTTTATCGTTAAAATGGTTTCCTATGTACTATATCTATCGATAATAGGACATGCGATTTACGCGTTGATTATTACTATGAAAAATAAAAAGGCAGGAGGTTCTTATGCAAAAGATAACAGAGGTAGAGCAAGTAAGTGGTACAGTAGAAATATGGGGGTACTTGGGACCATCGTATTAATTTTTATTGTAATACACTTTCAAAATTTTTGGTATCAATATAAGTTTGGAGCAATAGGATTAGATCAGTATGGTCATAAAGATTTATATGATGTAGTTGTTCAGTCTTTCCAAAATGGCTGGTTAGTGATTCTATATGTAGTAGCGATGGCTGCATTGTGTTATCATTTAATACACGGTATTTCGAGTGGAGTAAGAACATTAGGTTTATTTCATCCTAAGTTTGTGAAATGGATTAATGTTTTCGGAATTATATATTCTGTAATCATATGTGTTGGTTTCGCTTTAATGCCTATTTATATTTATTTTACTAATTAACAAGTTGTTGTAATGAAGTTAGATGCAAAAATTCCACAAGGACCACTAGAGGATAAATGGTCAAATTATAAAAAAACTGCTCGCTTGGTAAACCCAGCGAATAGAAAGAAATTAGACGTAATCGTAATTGGAACAGGATTAGCAGGAAGTTCAGTAGCAGCATCTTTAGGTGAGATGGGATATAATGTGAAGTCTTTCTGTTTTCAGGACACACCAAGAAGAGCACACTCTGTAGCTGCTCAAGGTGGTGTAAATGCTGCTAAGAATTATAAAAACGATGGAGATAGTGTTTATCGTATGTTCGTTGATACGTTAAAAGGGGGAGATTTTAGAGCGAGAGAAGCTAACGTATATAGATTAGCAGAATGTTCAGTTAATTTAATTGATCAAGCTGTTGCTCAAGGTGTACCTTTTGGACGTGAATACGGAGGATATCTAAATAATAGATCTTTTGGAGGGGTTCAAGTTAGTAGAACTTTCTATGCAAGAGGTCAAACGGGACAACAATTATTATTAGGTACTTATCAAGCATTAATGCGCCAAGTACATAAAAAGACAGTACAATTGTTCTCTTCTCACGAGATGTTAGATTTAGTAGTTATTGATGGGAGAGCTAGAGGAGTAATTGTACGTAATTTAGAAACTGGAGAAATTGAAAAACATGCTGCACATGCTGTTGTTTTAGCAACTGGTGGATTTGGTAAAATCTATTATTTATCTACTCTTGCTATGGGATGTAATGGTTCAGCAATATGGAGAGCACATAAAAAAGGAGCTTTCTTTGCTTCACCAAGTTGGACACAAATACACCCAACTTCACTACCACAATCAGGAGATTACCAGTCGAAGTTAACGCTGATGTCTGAGTCTTTACGTAATGATGGACGTATTTGGGTACCTAAAAAAGCAGATGATACTCGTATCGCAAATGATATTCCTGAAGAAGAAAGGGACTACTATTTAGAGCGTCGTTATCCAGCTTTTGGTAACTTAGCACCTCGTGATATTTCATCTAGAGCAGCAAAAGAAAGAATTGATGCTGGTCATGGAGTTGGGGCTTTAAAAAATGCTGTTTACCTTGACTTTTCGAAAGCAATTAGAGAGCAAGGTCAAGCTAAAATTGCTGAGAAATACGGTAACTTGTTTACTATGTATGAAAAAATCACAGGTATCAATGCTTATAAAGAACCAATGATGATTTCGCCAGCAGCTCACTTCTCAATGGGTGGACTATGGGTAGATTACGAATTAATGACTACAGTTCCTGGTCTATTTGCATTAGGAGAAGCGAATTTCGCAGATCACGGTGCTAACCGTCTAGGTGCAAATTCATTACTTCAAGCTTCTGTAGATGGTTATTTTATTGCGCCATATACTATTGCTAATTATTTAGCAGATCAAATTAGAGTTGGTAAAATAACTACTGATCATCCAGAATTTGAAAAAGCAGAGAAAGAAGTAATCGAAAAACTAGATAATTTATTAAATATAAAAGGTGATAAGTCAGTAGATTATTATCATAAGAAATTAGGGAAACTTCTTTATGATTACTGTGGTTTAGCTAGAACAAAAGAAGGACTAGAGTATGCTATAGAAGAGATTAAGAAATTAAGAGAAGAATTTTACAAAAATGTAAATGTACCTGGTACTGAAGATACATTGAATTCTGAATTAGAGAAAGCAGGGCGTGTAGCTGATTACTTAGAGATAGGTGTTTTAATGTGCTATGATGCGTTAACAAGAGATGAATCTTGTGGTGCTCACTTCAGAGAAGAATACCAAACAGAAGATGGTGAGGCAAAACGTAATGACGAAGATTTCCAATTTATTTCTGCTTGGGAATGGCCAGGAAGCCTTGATAAAAAACCTATTCTTAATAAAGAAGAATTAACATTTGAATATTTAAAACCAACTATTCGTAGTTATAAATAATAAATTAGTCTATGAAATTGCATTTAAAAATATGGAGACAAAAAAACCGTAAATCTGAAGGTAAGCTTGTAGATTATACGATTGATAATGTCAATACACATATGTCATTCTTAGAAATGTTAGACACATTGAATGAACAGTTAATTACAAGAAAAGAAGAACCAATTGAATTTGACCATGATTGTAGAGAAGGAATTTGTGGGCAATGTGGTGTGGTTATTAATGGTAACCCACATGGACCATTAAAAAACACAACTACTTGTCAATTGCATATGCGCGAGTTCAAAGATGGTGAAACTATACTAATTGAACCTTTCCGTTCTGCTGGTTTTCCTGTTAAAAAGGATTTGAAAGTAGATAGAAGTGCATTTGACCGTATTATTTCGTCTGGAGGATATGTTTCAGTAGATACAGGTCAAGCTCCTGAGGCTAATACAATTCCGGTATCTCATCCAACGGCTGAAGCTGCTTTTGATTCAGCTGCTTGTATAGGTTGTGGTGCTTGTGTAGCAACATGTAAAAACGGTAGTGCGGCTTTATTTACATCTGCAAAAATTACGCAGTTGGCTTTATTACCGCAATCTAAAGAAGAAAGAAAAGAACGTGCGTTGAATATGATAATGCAGATGGATCAAGAAGGATTTGGACACTGTTCTAATACTGAAGCTTGTGAGGTGGAATGCCCACAAGGTATATCGGTGCTTAATATTGCACGCATGAATTATGAATATAATCGTGCAAGTTTTTTAAAATTCAAAAAATAGATATATGAGACTTTTTAGTTTAATTAAACTAAAACTCTTAGTGCCTGCAGCCTTGTGCTGCAGCACTACAGTTTTAGCACAGGAACAAGTGACAGATACTATTCAGGTATTTGAACAACAAGTAATCATTAATCCAGTTGATGAAACTTTTCCAAAGTTTAAATTGGGAGGTGTTTTTCAAGGTAGATACATTGATAATTTCAAAAAAGATGTTGATATCGACGGATTGCACCACAGCGATGGAGAAGGTACAAGTAATTCATTCGATGTAAAGAGAATGCGTGTGTCTCTAACAGCGCGAATTACTGAAAATTTAGAAGTAATTACATTAGTTAACTTAGCTGATTCGAAAGATGAAAAAGTAACTAATAAGATCCTTGAAAACGCATACGCTAAGTATACTTTTAATAGATATTTTCAAGTCCAAATCGGACAATTCAGACCTCTATTCGGTATGGAGGAAACTTATCCAGTAGACATTGTTAAAGCACTAGATTATTCTAATTCTTATTACTTATTTGGTAGTAATGGTTGGATGAGCTTCCAGGTGGGGGCAGCCATTACTGGTAATGTTGATTTAGGTAAAGTGCCTATGAGTTATGGATTATCGATTACTAATGGTAACGGAAAAAATAAGACAGATAACGATAATGGGAAACACTATTCTAGTAGATTGTTATTTAACTTAGATAAAACTCATAACTTCAACGTAGGTGTAAGTGGTGGTATAGCTGAAGTAAAAAAAGAGAAATCTTATGCTGTCGGGGTAGAGGCAACTGTTAAAGTGCCACTTACTGATCGCTTAAGTGTGGATTTCCAAACTGAAGCTAAGCAAGGTACTAACCATAATGCTTTTTTCCGTGTTCCAGAAGATATTCGCATTGATAAGCTAGATGATTATGTTATGAAAAGTTTTTATATCCTTCCAAATATTCGCTATGAGGTAGGTAAAAAACATTTTCAAGCTATTGAGTTTGCTTGTCGTTACGAATATTTAGACGAGAATTCTAAATTAAACTCAAATGCGAGACAAACATTTACTCCAATGTTGAGTTTAGAATTCTTAAAAAATTATGGAGCTAGAATACAGATAGGAATGCAAATTGATAACTACAAAGAAAACATTAAAGACACAAAAACGTATAATTCTAATTTAGCATTTATACAATTTCAATGTAGATTATAATATTCCCAAAAGAGCATTAGAATGAAAGATATAAATATTAAGAGTTTAGGGATTACTTTTGTCGTAGGTATATTACTATGGTTTTGCCCTATACCAACAGGAGTTTCTGAAGAAGCATGGCATTTATTTGCAATTTTTGTTAGTACAATATTAGGAATTATATTAAAAGCTGCCCCTATGGGGACAATGTGTATGCTTGCAGTAGCATTAACAGCTTTTTTTCAATTATTGGCACCTGGAAATCCAGGTAAATCAATAGCCCTAAGTTTAAGAGGTTTTGGGGATAAAGTAATTTGGTTAATTGGTATATCCTTTTTTATAGCTAGAGGATTTATAAAAACAGGATTAGGTAATAGAATTGCCTTTTTGTTCATTAAAGCTTTTGGTAAGAGTACACTAGGGTTAGCTTATGGATTAGGACTAGCTGATTTAGTCTTAGCACCTGCTATACCAAGTAATACTGCCAGAGGGGGCGGAATTATCTATCCTATTATGAAATCGATGGCAATGAACTTTGGTTCAGATGCTTCAAAACCTGAAACTAATAGAAAATTAGGTTCTTATTTGACATTGAATTGTTACTATATGAATTTAATTGCTTCGTCAATGTTTTTAACAGGTACAGCAAGTAATCCGATGTGTCAAAAGTTTGCCGCAGATATGGGGGTTAATATAAGTTGGATGTCATGGTTAGCTGCAGGTTTTGTGCCTGGTCTAGTAGCTTTTATTGTTACTCCTTTTGTATTATATAAAATATTTCCTCCAGAATTAAAGAAAACGGGTGATGCACCTAAGATGGCTGCTGAAAAGTTAAAAGAAATGGGAAGATTATCTGTTCCTGAAATCTTAATGTTACTTACTTTCTTAATATTATTAGTGCTTTGGATTACTGGTGATTTATTTAGTATAGATGCTACCACTACTGCTTTTATTGGATTATCTATTTTATTGTTAACTTCTGTGTTGACATGGGATGATGTGAAATCTGAAAAAGGAGCTTGGGATACTATTGTTTGGTTTGCTGTTTTAGTAATGATGGCGAGTTCATTAAATGATTTAGGCTTCATTAGCTGGTTTAGTGGATTAGTTAAAGCACAAATGGGAGGAATGAGTTGGCATTATGCATATCCTTTATTAGTTATTGTATATTTTCTAAGTCACTATATTTTTGCTAGTGCTACTGCTCACGTAGCTGCAATGTATGCCGCCTTGCTAGGAGTGGGAATATCGCTAGGAGTACCACCTGTACTGTTGGCTATGATGCTTGGTTTTATGGGGTCTATTTATGGTACGATAACTCATTACGGACATGGTCCTGCTCCTGTATTTTTTGGTAGTGGCTATGTCGAACTTAAAACATGGTGGTTATATGGAATTATCATTGGTGTATTATTATTAGCAATCTATCTAATAATTGGTACTGGATGGATGAGTGTGATAGGATATTTCTAATCTCTTATTTTAATTCATTTACCAACGATTAAAAAATTATAGTTAAAAAAGTCAAGTTTTTTTATTGAAAAGGAGCTTGGCTTTTTTTTATGTTATATCTTGGTATAATATAAAAATGTAGTGTTATGACTGCTAAAGAGAAGATTGTAGTTTATTGGTTTAGACGTGATTTACGACTAAAAGACAATGTGGGGTTCAGTGCAGCTTTACAAAGTGGCTATAAGGTCTTACCAATCTTCATTTTTGATGTCGATATTCTTCAAGCATTTACAATTAAGAAAGATAGGAGAGTAGATTATATTTATCAAGTCATTGTTGAATTAGATAGTTTTTTAAAAAAGTACAATAGTGGTATTAAAGTTTTTCATTCTACAACAGAAAATGCTTTTGAATCTTTGACTAATGATTATGATGTTCAAGGAGTTTACTGCAATGAAGATTATGAATCTAAAGCATTGCAAAGAGATAAGCAAGTAAATGATTACTTAGCTATTCGACATATTCCTTTTTATACTTTTAAAGATCACGTTATATTTAAAGGTGGAGAGATATTAAAAAATGATAATTCACCTTATCAAATTTATACCCCATATAGTAAACAATGGCGCAGCAAATTAAATGAAGACTATCTAAGAGATTATACCATTAAGTTAACTCAAGATTTACTATATCCATTTACAAGCATATTGCCTACACTCGAGGATATTGGTTATGAAAAGAGTGACTTTAGTTTTGAAATACCTTCTTTAGAATCTTCTATTATTGATGATTATAATTTGAATAGAGATTTTCCATCAAAAGACGCTACTACTAAATTAGGCATTGCTCTTCGTTTTGGAACAATATCTGTCCGTAGATGTGTAAAATACGCTTTAGAACATAATGATGTATGGCTATCCGAATTGATTTGGAGGGACTTTTTTAGTCAGATTCTATATTTATTTCCGTTTGTGGAAAATAGGTGTTTTAAAGAAAAATATGAAGCTATACCTTGGCGAAATAATGAGGAAGAATTTGAATTATGGTGTAACGCTAGAACGGGGTATCCTATTGTAGATGCTGGAATGCGTGAATTAATATCAACTGGATTTATGCATAATAGAGTACGCATGGTAGTGGCTAGTTTTTTGACTAAGCACTTATTGATAGATTGGCGATGGGGAGAAGCTTTTTTTGCACAGTATTTATTAGATTATGATTTAGCTTCTAATAACGGGAATTGGCAATGGGCTGCGGGATGTGGCTGTGATGCAGCACCTTATTTTAGAGTGTTTAATCCACTAGAACAAGCAAAGAAATTTGATAAAGACAATGAATATATAGACAAATGGTTACCTGAAATTAGGCTAGGTACTTATTGGGAGCCGATTGTTGAACATAAATTTGCAAGAGAAAGAGCAATAGCAACTTACAAGAAATTTCTTAATGATTTTTATTAGAAACTAAATTGTGGCTCGAGAATTGATAATTATATAAAAAAGATACAAGTATGAATAAAGTAAAAAGATTATTGATGTTAGGTGGACTACTTAGTGTAGTTGGCTTAAATACAGTTGATATTAAAGCATGTACAAGAGTGGTGTACAAAGGACCAAACAATACAGTCCTTACTGCTAGATCAATGGATTGGAAAGAAGAAATTATGCCAAATATATGGGTGTTTCCACGTGGAGTAGAGAGAACTGGTGAAGTAGGTAAGGCTTCTGCTAAATGGAAATCAAAATATGGTAGTGTTATTACTTCGGCTTTTGATATTGCAACTACAGATGGAATGAATGAAAAAGGATTAGTGGCGAATATCTTATGGTTAGTGGAATCACAGTACCCAGAGTACAATCCTAATGGAAAAGATAAAGGACTTAGTTTATCACTTTGGGCGCAATATGCATTAGATAATTTTGCTACGGTAGAAGAAGCAGTTCGTGAATTCCAGGCTAATCCTGTAATAATTGTGACAGCCAATACTCCTGGTAGAACAACACTAGCAACTGTACACTTAACTTTATCAGATAGCAAAGGAGATAATGCTGTGTTAGAATACATCGATGGGAAACTTGTAGTGTATCACGATCCATCATATACAGTGGTTACTAATTCGCCTACTTATGACAAGCAATTAGCTATTAATGATTATATAAGTTACTTGCCAGGAAATAAAGTATTGCCAGGTACTGGACGTTCTGAAGATCGTTTTGCAAGAGCTAAGTATTACGCTACTGCAGTAGAGCAAAGTGATGACATTAAAGTTGCACTAGGAGCTACATTTAGTGTAATTAGAAATTGTTCTGTTCCTTATGGTGTTCATATTGATGGAGAACCAAATTTATCATCTACTCGTTGGAGAACGGTATCTGATCAAAAGAATTTAGTTTATTATTATGAAGATCCATTATCATTAACGCCACTTTGGATTGATTTAAAAGATATTGATTTTAGTCAAGGAGGAGAAGTTAAGAAACTTGATGTATCAAAAAGTCAGCAATATGCTGGGAACGTTAATGAAAAATTAGTTGATTCAAAAGCTTTTAAATTCTTAGGTATTTAAAGCTTTCTAAACTTTTAAAAAGATAAAAAAGTAAAAGGTTAGAGCTCATTGTCGCAATGGCTCTAACCTTTTTTCGTAAACAACACTTTGTAGTTAAAGTACGGATTGAAAATAATAGAATACTTTAATTACTTAAATATTAAAAATTATTATGCATTCATGTGTTTGTTGACATCGAAGTTTAATCCTTTAGCAATACGCATTCCTAACTCCATATCAGCTCTAAACCAGTGACATAATTGACGACCAATGATTTCATCTCTTTTTGGACCATCAATTCCACTCATTGACGCCACTATATTATTCACACTGTTAGTTTTTTCCTGTTCTGTCATAATACGGTATAAGTTTCCTGGCTGGCTATAGTGATCATTTTCTCCTTCAGCATTTCTGTCAAATCTATCTGCTACATTTCCGTAAAGTGGTGTTGCAGGCTCTGCATATGATTGATCTACTTCAATATTGTCAAAACTATTTGGGAAGTAATTAGGCTCACTACCACCATTACCATCTGTTCTCATATATCCATCACGTTGATAATTGTTGGTAGCATATGGACATCTATTTACAGGTATTTGCTCATAATTCGTTCCTAATCTATAACGTTGTGCATCTGGGTAAGCTAATATTCTACCTTGTAGCATTTTGTCAGGAGAGAAACCAATACCATCTACAATATGAGCAGGTGCAAAAGCAGCTTGTTCTACATCTTGGAAATAGTTTTGTGGCATTCTGTTTAATTCCATTACCCCAACATCAATTAATGGGTATTCTTTGTGTGGCCAAACTTTAGTTACATCAAAAGGATTTACTTTAGCATTACGAGCTTCTTCTTCTGTCATTACCTGAATTTTTAAATTCCATTTTGGATAATTACCATTAGTAATGTTTTCAAATAAATCTCTTTGTGCATAATCCATATCAGTAGCTCTCATAGCATCTGCTTCTGGTCCTGTAAGGTTTTTAATACCTTGATCAGTTTTGAAGTGAAATTTCACATACACTCTTTCATTATCAGCATTAATCATTGAGAAAGTGTGACTACCATATCCATTCATATGTCTATATCCATAAGGAGTACCACGGTCAGACATTAGAATCATTACTTGGTGAAGACTCTCAGGGTTAAGTGACCAGAAGTCCCATACCATTGTCGCAGATTTTAAATTTGTCTGAGGTTGTCTTTTTTGTGTATGAATAAAGTCAGGGAATTTTTTAGCATCTTTAATAAAGAATACTGGTGTGTTGTTTCCTACTAAATCCCAGTTACCATCTTCTGTGTAAAATTTTACTGCAAAACCTCTTGGATCGCGTTCAGAATCAGCAGATCCTTTTTCACCACCTACTGTTGAGAAACGAACAAAAACTTCCGTTTGTTTACCAACTTCACTGAATAATTTTGCTTTTGTATATTTTGTAATATCATTTGTTACTGTGAAAGTACCATAAGCACCAGCTCCTTTTGCGTGAACAATTCTTTCTGGAATACGCTCTCTATTGAAGTGTGCTAATTTTTCATGTAAAATATAATCTTCTAATAAAACTGGACCTCTTGCTCCAGCTGTTAAAGAATCCTCATGATCTACATATGGTCTTCCTGATGCTGTTGTTAGTTTTTTATTTTCCATAATTTATTTTTGTTTATTATTTTATGTCTTATTTTCTTTTACAAACTTACGCTGTTAAGAGATTGAATAGTAGGGATTTCAATACTTTGAATTAATTTCACTATAAGAAAAATTAATAGTTGTTTTTATTACGATAGTTTTAATTAATAGTAAGCCATAGGATAATTCTATACTTAGTTTTGTTATTCAGAGAGAAACAGTTGTTTTTATAATTGATTTGTTCGGGAACTGTGGTAGTAGGCATGCTGTGCTCTTCGGTAAACGACCCCTAAGTGCGGACAAATACTGGAATCTTCCGCAACCTTCCCGAACAAATAGGGTTAACGTAAGAATTAATAGTTTGATTTGTAATGTATTGGATGTTTTTAAAAGGAAGAAAAAAGAACTTTTACGAATAAAAGAGAAGATTAAGGAAGATAATGGTAGAATAAGGTCAAAATAGGAAGGTTACGAGATTAGCCTAGTTCTAGTATTTATTTTTGTTTGTGCTTTTGCGGAGTGTATTATTAACAAAGAATTTATGTCATCTTACTAACTATCATAGATGTTGTCAATACGTGATAAGTGAAGTAAATCTATAGTCTGACGGATATAAACGGTATTATCAAAATAATATCCTTATTTTTGAGATAAACCATTTTTGTATGAGAGTTTATAATAAGATAGTAATGTTAGGAGCCTTTGTCGTTCTTCAAAGTTGTGCTTATAAAACTACATATCAGCCTGTAGTAATGTCTGCTATTGAAAATAGACCTAAAATCGTAGAACACAAGAAAGGATATGAAGCTTACTTATACGAGGGAGATAAATTATTGCTAAACAATGAAAGTTTTGAGGCAACGGGTGGGGAAGAAGGCTTGCAACGAATAGCTTTACCTAATAAAGATAGAGAGATGTTTACCTTAGTGTATGAGGGGGATAGTATTCCCTTGACAAATAGGCAGCTTTTTTTTAGAAAGGTTGATAACTTTCGAGATATGGGAGGAATTGAAACAACAGAGAATAGAACTGTAAAATGGGGTAAACTATATAGAAGTGGGCATTTGCATAAGTTGAAAAACAAAGAGTTTGACAAAATCAATTCTCTCTCTATTTCTACCATTATTGATTTGCGTACTGATCGAGAAATTGACAAGAAGCCTGACAGAGTGCCTCACGGGGTGGAATACTTTAATTATCAGGCTTATGATGATTCAGAAGATATGTTTAGTAAAACTAAGAAAGATGTGATAAAAGGTAAAGTAACACCTGAGCAATCTGCTGACTTAGTCAAAGAGTTTTATAAAGTTTATCCTACACATGATCCTGATAAGGTAAGGGAAATTATCATTACCATTTTGGATAACGATGAGGCAACGTTATTTCATTGTTCCGCTGGTAAGGATAGAACAGGTATGATAGGTGCAATAATCTTGAGTATCCTAAAGGTCGATAAAGAAACTATTTTAGAAGAGTATCTTTTGTCTAATGACTATCGCATAGCGTCAGTTAGCAAGCGTATGAAATTAGCCAAGTTTGGCAAGACTTTTTTTCCTAAATTAAATTATGAGGTAGTTGAGAACTTTTCATGGATAAAACCTGAATATATACAGGCTATGTTTGAAGAAATTGAGGAGAAGTATGGAAGTATGGATAATTATATAGAAAAGGCATTAAAAATTACACCAGAACAACGACAACAGTATATTACTAAATTTACTGACTAAGGTATAGACTAGTGACACAACAATATTAAATTTTTAGTAAAGACAATAAATTATGAATAAGATAATAGCATTAATAGGTACTTTTTTAATTGTGTTTTCAATCAAAGCACAAGAGATTAATACATTTGGAGGTAAGGTAGGCAAACTAATGGAATTAGTAACTGAAAATACAATAGATACACTTGCCGTAAAAAACTTACTTCAAACAATGACACCATCTAATGTAGCGCTAGAAGAAGGAGATATGGATTATAGTATCTATGAACGATTTGAAGGAGATAAATTATACTTTACAAAATATAAATCAGCTACTGACGATCGCTTATCAGTAGAGCGATTATCACTAAATAATAAGCCTTATTACAGCATTCGATTTTTGGTTAATAGTCAATATACCCTTGATAAAACAGGTAAGACAATTTACAAAGACAAAGATTATGTTTACAATACAAATTATGAAGAATTGTCAAAATATTGTACTAGACCAATGTCTTATAAAAATGGGAAAGGCAATGAAGATGACTCTCCACTGCTAAGCTGTATCTATACAAATCCTAATTCTAAACGAAGCTTAATGTATTGGGTAGTTTTTGAGGATGCAGTAGGAAATAAGAAAGGTAATACAGTAAAAGAGATAAAAATACAAGATGTAGAGCTTTGGCGTCAATAGTTTAAAGATATGGGAATTTGGTCAAGGAGGATTAATGAACTAATAAAGTTTTCTACTTTATTGTTTGTATTAGATGTCTATGCTTTAGTGAATTATTCCGTAATGGATAAGGTTGTGATTAATAATATATTAAAAGGTCATCAATATAAGAAACTTGATTTGGTGCATTTAGAACAACTAGGAAACTATTTAGAATATATTCATTATGGTGTCTTTATCTTTTTTGCTATTACTTTTATAGCTTGGTTTTTCACTTCATTTTCAACTATACAAAAGTTCGATAATAGACTATATGAATCTAAGTATTGGACAATTATTTCATGGATAGTACCAGTTTTTAATTTGTTCCTTCCTTTTACTATGCTTGCTAAAATGTTTAGAGTGACTTACTCCACATTGAAAAAGCATAATATAGACTTTGGAAAGCAATATCCATTTATCTTATTTTTCATATGGTGGTGTTCTTATTTAATAGTAACGGGAGCAAACTTTATCATACGCCTATATTACATTCGTACAGATACGTTATTTTATAATTATGCAGGTTTATCTATTCAGATAATCATGTTTATAGGAGCATTAATCTGTTATAATTTTGTTCGTCATTATATTCATTTACAAAGAAAACTAGATTTGATTGTAATAGAAGAAGAGAAGTAAAGAAAGAGTATAGAAGCGATAAAACTAAAAGGAGATGGCAGTACTGCCATCTCCTTTTAGTTTTAAAAATAGAAGAGCTTTTTTAAATTGCATATTGATAGTGATCTACTCCGTGCTCAGAATCAATTAATTTGAACCCCATTTTTTCAAATATTTTACTTCCTAACTGATTGTCAGATGCTACGGTAGCATCTAGTTTATCTATCGATAAATCTTTTAATAAAGGAATCATACTTTTTATAGCTTTTGTCATTATTCCTTTCTTTTGCATACTTCCATTTATCCATATTTTCACTTTCCAAGTGTCCTCCTTATTAGTAGGTCGCTCTAAGTAAATATAACCAATAGGGGCTAAAAAGTCTTTAAATCGGACACAATATAAAACACTTTTTTGTTCTTGAGTTTCCTTGATGAATTGTTGTAATTTTTCTTTTGCTTGTTGCTGTGAACTTACATAAAAATCAGGAAGAGATTGCTTGATTCCTGAAGTTTCACTATTATGCGCATATAACACAGCTTCTTGGTTAAGAAATTCCTCTATTATAGGTTTTAATACAAATTGTTCATCTACCTCTAATGTTGTTTTTAAATTAAAAATAGTATCAATTGTTTGGGCCATAGTAATGATGTTTTTAAGTATCTACTAATATACTGCAATAAAACTATATATATGTTTAAAATTTGGTTATAAGTTATGGGGTTTTAACTTTTGTAGGGTTTAATAAGGTGAGTTTGCTTATTGATAAATAAGAAAAGTATGAATCAAAACTTCTATAAGTAAAAACAGCAATGGCTTTACTAGAAAGTCATTGCTGTTTTATAAAATATAAAAATACTTTTTTTAGTTCGATACAAATTTAAGTCCTATAATAGAGCCTATTAATGTCATAATAAAGAAGATTCGCCAGAAGGAAGCAGGATCTTTAAAGAAGAAAATACCTACAATTACTGTTCCTACCGCTCCTATACCTGTCCATACAGCATAAGCTGTCCCTAATGGTAAACTTTGTGTAGCTTTTATAAGTAATCCCATACTCAAGACTAAGGCAATTAAGAAGCCGATATACCACATAATAGATTCTGTGCCTGTACTTTCTTTAGCTTTTCCTAAACAGAAAGCAAACCCCACTTCAAACAATCCACCAATAATTAAAAAAATCCAATTCATTTGTTTATATGTATTTGACTGCAAATATCTAGTTTATTAAGTAGATATTTTTTTACACAGGATAAAAAATATATTAGATATTTTTCTTATAGGAAGCATTGTAAAGACAGATTTTTTAAAAGAAATTCGCATTGTTCATTTTTCTAACGTACTTTTCGAATGTCTAGGATAATAGTTTAAATGAGTACTACTGTTAAAATACCATATCTAAGTTTTACCAAAATTGATAGAAAGTCTTCTACGCCAATTTATATGCAGCTTTCTAATCAGTTTAGCAATGCTATTCAGCGCAATTTATTGCCTAAAGGGACTAAATTACCAGGTACCCGCAAATTAAGTGAATTACTTCAGGTAAATAGACAAACTGTAATTGCTGCTTATGATGAGTTAGAAGCACAAGGATGGATAGAAATTAGACCCAATCAAGGAACTTTTGTGGTAGATAAGCAGGTAATAAAAACAACGAAAGTTGTAAAAACGATAAGTGAATATGTAAAACCATATCCTGCTAGTTCTGGTTTTTCCTTCAGGAAGAGTAATATATTAGATAATCCTTACGAGAATGCAGCGACTCCTTTTTTCTTTACAGATGGGACACCAGATGTTAGATTAACACAGTTAACGCAGCTTTCTGCTACTTATAGTGCTAATCTAAAAAGAAAAGTGAATAGGAGAAAATTAGTTTCTAATAATTATGATGGCAATGCGTATTTTAGAAAAAATATGGCTAATTTTCTTAATCTTTCAAGAGGTACTCAGATTACATCAAAAAATATCTTAATAACCCGTAGCAGTGAAATGAGTAGTTTCATAGCTAGTGAAGTTTTACTTGAAAAAGGAGATAAAGTGATCGTAGCAAACCTTGGACACTTTTCTATAAATATGACTTTTCACAACAGAGGAGCTCAAGTATTGACCGTTGGGGTGGATGATGACGGAATAATTGTCGATGAGGTAGAAGCTTTATGTAGAAAGCATAAAATACGGCTATTATATTTAACTCCTCACCATCATTATCCTACGACAGTAACTTTAAGTCCACAGCGTCGTATACAACTTTTAAAGTTAGCTAGAGCATACGGCTTTGTTATTTTGGAAGATGATTACGACTATGACTTTCACTATGATAAAAGCCCAATATTACCACTTATCGGCTCTGATAATAATGGAATGGTAGTATATAAAGGTGTTTTTGGACGTTCACTAGCTCCAGGTTTTCGCATGGGGTTTATCGTTGCACCAGAAGATTTAATTAATGAGATGAAGAAATATCTTGGGGTTATCGATCCGCAAGGTGATGTGATTATGGAGCAAGTGCTGGGTGAGTTAATAGAAGAAGGTGAGATTAATCGCTATTTAAAAAAAGCTATTAAAGTTTATCAAGATAGACGAAATAACTTTTGTAATTTATTAGACCAATTCTTTGATCAAGCAATAAAATATAAGAAACCTAGTGGTGGACTTGCAGTATGGGTAGAATGGCAAGATGATATTAATCTCATGCAAATGAGAAAAGAAGCTTTAGGCAATGATTTATTCTTGCCTAAAACAATTCTATATCAAAATAAAACATTAACTGCCATGCGTTTAGGATTTGGTCATCTAAATAAAGATGAAATGGAAAACGCAGTTAGTATTTTATATCAATCCATTTACAAGTAATAGTATCTAATAGATAATATAGTTTATACATTTTGGTCATGCATAGCAGGCATTGTTATCTCTTTCACGCAACTAGCATTACTAGTGTTTAGGATGAAGCTTATTGCATTTAGAACATCATTAAGAGGGATCAAAGTTCCTTTCGTTTCTTCTATTACTATATCACTTGGTATAGTAAAATCATATTCTGTAGCAAGATACCCAAGGTTTAAAACAGTAATTCCAATATTATCTTCTTTAACGGTTTCTCTTAGTGACTGTACCATACCTCTTATCGCGTATTTGCAAGCTGAAAAGGCAACTTCTTTTCCATTGTGATTGTCTAGACCCCATGTAGATCCGATAAGAATAATCTTTGCATTGGAAGATAAACGCAAGTTTTTTAAGGTATGCTTTAATGTTAGTATACAAGAGGTAATATTGGTTTGAATCATTCTGATGATTTCCTCATCAGTACAATTTTCAAAGTCATAATCTTCGCTAAAGGCTTCTTTTTCCCAAATTCCTACATTATAAATTAAGTAGTCAATTTGTCTGTTTTCAATAGTAGCATCTATTTTAGTAATTGCCGCTTCTGGCTGTGATAAATCAGCTTGTATCCAGTGCATGTTTTCCTTAGCGTCTTTTGGTTTACTACGCGATACGCCATAAACGATGTCGTTATCATGAGGGATATTGTGAGCTATAGCTCTACCAAGTCCCTGACTAATTCCATATATTAAGAAACTCTTATTTTTCATCTTAAAATTGTTATCCTTCTATCTTTAATTTGTTTAAATAGGCTAGTTGAAAAGTTTTATCAGTAATATGAAAACTGTCAATATAGCCTTTATATGTTTTTGAATTCATTTCACTGTAAATGCGTTTGGCATCATCAACTAAGTTCTCTTGGCGAAGATAATTATTAAACGCTTGTTCTGTATAACTTTTATCCGATAGACACAATAATAAGTCAATAGGATATAGAAGTAAATTAGGATCGATATATGGATTTAATCGCCATCCTTTAGCAGATAAAGTAGTTAGAAGTATTTCTTTATCTTCAAATAACTCTATTATAGGAGGCAGGAATTCTTCTAATTTATTCTTGACTTGTACTATAAGCGCTTTTTTAGTTTTTGAATTTATACTCCATTGATAGCCTTTAGGCTCGGGTGGAAGTAAGTCTAATATATTAGTAAAAAAGATAGTCGGCGTGGCATTATCTTTACTTCTGTATTGCTTAAAACGCCATTTACTAACTTCCTCGCACAATACTGTAAAATAGCAAACAAGCTGTATTTCATCAGAATGATCTAAAGAAATAGGTTGGAAACGCAGTTGTATTTCAAATAATTGATTAGAAGTTACTTTTTTCAATATTTGACCTTTTTGACTACTGATAAAACCATTTTTAATAAAGGAAGTAGAAACTTCTTTTATCACTTCTAAGAAATCTTGTTTACTAGACATAATGATTCTTTTATCTTCCAAATTTAATCAAAGGTCTACTTAAATAGAATAGGTAAATGTTATTTTTTAGAGTGATTTAGTTAAGTTTATTACTCATTTGCGTACTCTAAAAGGTGAAGGATTGTAAAGGATAAAATAGATAATAGATAAATGAGTAAATAATAAGTACGCTTATTATTAGTATTATAGTGTTTTTATTAAATATTGTTAACTTTTTTGTGTTTTATTTTTTATATTTTGTTTAAAATGTTAATTTTATAGAATTAAGTTAGTTTTTGAAAACATACTTTTAAAGCTAATGCACTAGCAACTATTTTTAACCACCTAAACTATTTATATGACAACAGCTATTATCATTATTGTTCTTTTTGGAGGATGTTTTTTTCTTGCCTATAAAATGATGGACAATCAAAAGAAAGTGATTGAAAAATATGAATCTCCTGTTATGGTAAATCAAGCAGTAAATTTTAATAAGGAATTACTAGAGCACGATTTAGAGTTACTTGCAGAGCAGTTTCCTAATCATAAGATAGATGCAATAACTGAATGCGCATATATATCTGATTTAAGCAGTAAGGCAAAAGATATTGCTGGTAAAGCATTTAAAACTGTTGCGCTTGCAGCTGTAGGAGTTAAAACTAGATATGTCCAGGTGGCAAATGCAGCTTATCTAGTTTTGATAGGGGATGAATTACATTATATTCTATTTGAAGAAGGAGAAGTAACAGATCATTTGATATTACCAAAAGAAGTTCTTGAAAAAGCAAAAGTTGAAGTTTTAAATAATGTAGATAAGGTTTCCAGAATGTTTGCTACTGCAGGTGGTAAGCAATCCAGAAAACTAGTATTAGATATGGATGGTAATACTTTTGATATTATTTTCTATGATAGAATACAAAAAGAGCCTTCTGGTTATCCTGTGGGTAGAAGTAAAGTAAAAGAAGTATATGGAAAAATGCGTGTTGCAGGAATCGATTTTGAGAAGAAACTAAAAGAAAGATTTTCGAATATAAAATACTAAATACCATTAATTAGCAGTGGATTTATAAATCTCATGGTGAATTTTTTGCTGTGAGATTTTTTATGAGTAGACATTAAGTTTTTAAGCCGCTCAATAATTTTGTAACTTAGTAGAAAGTTGCTCGTTCTCAGACTAGATTTTAAGTTTCTTAATCTAGGTTAACAGTTTGAGGTAAAAAGAAATCATATTTTTACTACAACAAAATAAATTAACTAACCTCAAAAATACAACATTATGTCAATAGTAGATTTAGTCATTGAAGAAAGAGCAGCAAGTATAGGCAACTTTATGGTAGGGCGATTACTACCATTTAGACAGAAACGAACTATTGGACCTTTTTCATTTATTGATCATATGGGACCTATAGCTGTAAAAGATCATGATAACTTAGATGTAGATCCTCATCCGCATATTGGTCTATCTACCTTAACGTACTTATTTGAAGGAGAGATTATGCACCGCGATAGTTTAGGTAGTGTAGAACGCATTACTCCTGGTGCAGTGAATTGGATGACAGCAGGTAAGGGAGTTGTTCACTCTGAGCGAATGCCTGATGATATTAGAGATAATGCTCCTGATTCTATTTTGCACGGATTGCAAATATGGATTGCGTTACCTAAGGAATTACAAGAAATGGAGCCTTCATTTGTTCATATTGAAGCGAGTGCTTTGCCGACTTGGAAAGAAGATGGTGTAAAATATAAGTTGATTGCAGGGGAAGCGCTAGGACGAAAATCACCAGTGCCAGTGTATAGTCCGTTATACTATATTGAGATTAAAACAAATGAAAGAAAGAAAATTAATATAGGTAGTGGTCTTTTTGGCGAAGCTGCTATGTATATTTTGGAAGGAGCAGTATATTCAGAAGGGCATACCTATGAGCCTAAACATATTTTAATTGCCAATGACAGCACTCTGTGTGAGTTCGAATTAGAAGCAAATTCTACTGTTTATATTTTTGGTGGAACTCCTTTACCAGAAGAACGTTATATCTTGTGGAACTTCGTTTCAGACGACATTGAACGTTTAGAGCAAGCAAAAGAAGATTGGATTGCACAAAATCATGACGCTTTTCCTTTAATACCTGGGGATGATCAATCTTATGTACCTTTTCCAGAAGGGATGAAATCATTTAAAAACAAAACTAAAAAATAAAAATAATGGAAACGAAAGTAAGAGCAACTTTAGGTAGTGAATTATATTATACAGAAATAGTAGCAGGAAATAACACGTTAATTACAGATGAACCTATTAGTTTAGGTGGCGGAGATAAAGGATTTAACCCTATGGAATTATTGGCAAGTTCTCTAGCGAGCTGTACTGCTGCTACTTTAAGGATGTATGCAGATCGAAAACAATGGGATTTAGGCAAGGTTCACGTTGAGGTAGAAATGAGTCAGGATAATCAGGATAACATTACTTCATTTATAAGAGTAGTGTCTTTCGGGAATAAAGAATTGACAGAAGATCAATTGGAGCGATTAAATACAATTGCTAATAAGTGCCCTATACATAAAATTTTAGTGGGGCAAATAGAAGTAAACACAATTTTAAAATAAGAAACTATGACTATAAAACATGAATCATTAGGGAATAAAGGTGTATTTTCTGCTTTTATAGATGGTAAGAAAGCAGGTGAAATGACTTATTCAGTAGCGGGACCTGATAAGATAATTATTGACCATACGGATGTGCTTGAAGAATTTAAAGGGTTGAGCGTAGGAAAGCGTATCTTAATTGATGGAGTTGTACAATATGCTAGAGAAAATAAGATAAAGGTCATCCCATTATGTCCTTTTGCAAAAGCAATGTTTGAAAAATTGCCAGAAATTCAAGATGTTCTGTCAAAATAATGCTACAAATAGTTAGAAGATATTTAAGATTATAAAAAGCTTTGTAGTTATTTAAGGTTAACAGTTTGTTTTTTTACCTTTGCATAAAATCAAATGATTAAATATTATGAATAAGCAAACACCTTTTGGATTAATTTCTACGATAGAAGTTCCTTTTGCATTAAGTGCTAAGGGAAGTTGTTGGACAAAAGATGGCGTTTTATTAGCTAATTATGTTTATGCGGAAGAAGGAAACTTTAGTCCATATAAATTGGTTTATGCTATTGTAGATGCAGAAGGTAAAGTAAAAGAACAAGAAGAAGATAAAGGTGTTTTACCTTCTTTATTTCTTAATCCTAAAGGAGAAAACTACGTTTCTGTAGTGACACTTGATGAAGAAGAGAATACTATATCTCTTCCTATATTCAATCCTTCAGCCGAAGCCTTTAAAGGGACAAAGTCTTTTAATGGTCGTTTTGTGGGATGTACTGAACATTCATCAATATTCTACGATGTAGATATCTGGGATGAAAAGAAACCAGATGTAATGTTTGTATTGAAATTTGAAGGGGATAAGATTGTAAAGGAGCAGAAAGTAACTATTCCTTTTCCTAAAGGCAATAAAGTTAGTGTTTACAATGGTAAGATTAACTTAATTACTGAGATCGAAGATGGTTGGTTACATCGTGAGATTGATGAACAAGGTAATGAAGTAAAAAGAAGAGTATTAGAATTTGACTTTCCATTTGTGCATGAAGCACTTTCTTTGTCTTTTGATAAAAACTCATATCTGTTATGTGAAGAAAATGGTGAGATTGGTATTGTGGAGATTGATAAGGAAGGAAATAGTATGTATGGAGACTTACACAATATAGGAGACGAGTTTTTCGGTACATGGCATCCAGTGGCATTAGATGATACTACTAATGCTGTACAGTTTACAACTGAATTTGGTAATGGTTGGTTAGTTATTAAAGATGATGAATTAATAGAGTTGTTTTACAACAAGAATAAAAAAGGATATACTAATTTACTAACTAAGGAAGTACTCTCAATAGATAATAATGATTTAGTATTATCTAGCCTAAGCAAAGTAGGCAATGACAATACATTAGGAATTGTATTTTATCCGCGAAAACAGCGAAAAGAAAAATATAATAAACTATTTGTGTTGCAACACAAAATAGGATAAAAAACATAAAGCGACTATATAAATTAAGTATAGTCGCTTTTTATTTTCTATTAGATTATTTTAGAAATTACTTGTCATATTTTAATGAGTTTGGATACTTAATTTTTACATTAAAAGTGAATAATAATCGCGCTTCATACAATATTTATGGATAATAACAGTTATTATTGTTTATAGTGTTTCACTTATAGTTATTTAGAAATGAAAAAAGTATTTATTCTACTTAGTCTTGTTGTATTTGGTTTAATGTCTTGTAATGATGCAAAACAAGATAAAAATGTTAAGCCTCAAAATACAGAATCTATAGGAACGAATACTGCAAAAAAAGAAGTGTCATATACGAAAGGGGAAAACTACTTTGTTAAAAACACTTTTCAAAACAAACAAGTTGAGAGTATTAAAATAGAATGTCAAAAAGAGTTTGACAAAATATTTGGACCAGCAGCAACAATGGGAGAAAATGGTAAACCAACTCCTATTGATTTTGAACAATCTTTTGTTATTGCTGTGATTGGAGTACCAACAGATAAAGAAACTACTTTTGATGTATTAAGTTTAAAGGACAGAGGTTCAGAACTAGAGTTAATATATAATGTAGAACAAGAAGATGAAAAACAATCCTATACTATTCATCCCTTTTTCTTTATCATTGTCGATCAGAAAGACAAGAAAGACGTTAAGTTTATTGTAGATTAATAAGGTTAGTCAACAATTATATAGATCATATACTCTCAAGTTAACTATTTAATTGTTGTATCTAAAACAACAACTTTTCTTTTAATTTTCTAAACGTATAAAAAGAGAATTATAGCTTAATAGTGTAATTTAGTAGTTCTTATTATTACACTATGCTAAAAATATATCAGTTTTCTAAAGATACAATAACGCCTACAAATTGGGCAGGTGGTAAAACCTTTGAATACTTCATCTACCCAGAGAAGAGTCAGTATAATCAACGTGATTTTTTAGCTCGTATTAGTAGTGCGAGCATTGAAGATATCCCTTCTGTATTTACCAAATTTAATCATTATACAAGATATTTAGTTATGCTTAATAATGAGCTTAAGTTAACTATTAATCAACGTGATGAAATTTATTCAAAAGGCGAAGTATTTAAATTTCAATCCGATGATAAAGTGCTTTCTTATAGTCTTGGAAATGATTTTAATTTAATGCTAAGTGATACAATTACTAATCATAGCGTAGAAGTTATAGATGGTACTGTAGAAATTAAATATGATTATGCTTTTGTATTTGCATTACAAGAGGTTGATGTATCACTTGAAAATAAAGAATACTGTTTAAGAGCAAATGACTTATTGATAATAGAATCTAAGGGTATAGATCCCCTTATTTTTTTCTTAAAACAGAAAGCTATTGTAGGAGGTTGGGATATTCCTAAAGTTCAGTAATGATAGAAGAGTGATTTTATGAAAATAAAATATGCGATAAATAAACAGGAATGATACTACATAGTATGTTAAAATATCAATTTATTAATGTTTTATTTATAATTTAGTAAAATAGGTTTTGTATTTCTATAATTAATATATGGTAAATTGTAGTAAATCTATTTACTGTATTATGGAAGTATCTTACGTTATAATCCCTGTTATTGAAGGAAGAGAAACTGTGTTTAATAATGAACTAAGAGAGATTTTTCCTTTAAGTAAAATAAAATATGTCACTATACAAAGTCAACGATTACTCGTTCTTTTTACAGATATTGATATTGTATTAGGCAAAAAAATATGCAGTGAAGAGGTAGCTTATAAGGGAGAAGAGGATATCATTCAATTCAGCAGAATGCGACCTTATCTAAAGTGTATGTTTATTTATATGATTTATGCAGGTGAAAATATTTATTATGAGGGATTTGTAGCACGAAATAAGAGGAAACTTGTAGAAGCGAGTGGTACTAATGATTCCTATATTAAGTTGATTACAGAAATAATACCTGATTATTCAGAGTATAGTTTCTTGCCATTTACCAGAGAGTTCGTAAAAAAAATATAGATTGTTATGGAAAGGATAAAAGTTATACAAGGAGATATTACAACTATAAAAGCAGACGCTATTGTCAATGCTGCTAATAGCTCATTATTAGGAGGTGGAGGAGTGGATGGTGCTATCCATCGGGCAGGTGGAAGCAAAGTTCTAGCAGAATGTCAATTGATTAGAGCTAAACAAGGTGGTTGTAAGACAGGAGAGGCGGTTATTACTAATGCAGGTAATCTGGATGCAGATTATATAATACACACTGTGGGACCAGTATGGGTTGGTGGAGAAAAAGAAGAGCGATTATTATTACGCAGTTGTTATGTAAACAGTCTTCAATTAGCAGCTGATTATAATTGTAAAGTTATTGCATTTCCTAATATTAGTACAGGAGTTTATCGCTTTCCAAAAGAGGAAGCTGCAAGTATTGCAATTGATACAGTTAAAGAGTTTTTGAGAAGCAACACCATTATAAAAGAAGTCATCTTTGTTTGTTTTGATTTCGAAAATTTAAGTATTTATAAATCAATTCTTCAGAAATAATATAAAATACAAAACCACTGATTAATCAGTGGTTTTGCTTTTCTTGGCTACTATAATTAGTAATGAAAATCGGTTATTGGTTGTTTTGAAATTGTTCTCCTATATTTTTATTACTTAAAAAATACTTATTTTTAAAGTAAGTGTTTTTCATTGTTTTTAAATAAAATACTTTCTATGGACTCTTGTATATTTTTCACTAAATTAAGTATTATTTTGACAAAATAATTTAATTTTTCAAATACATGTTTCTGTTTTGTGTTTTTATTAAGATAAATGTTAATGTATTTTAATTATATGTTGGTATTTTATACAGTGTCCAATGTTTGTCATGTAGTGTCATTGAATTATAATATTTTGGTAATCAGTTATATATTTTCTATTAATAATTATATGTATAGTAATTTTTACTTTTTGTTTTTAAAATAAAATTTAACATTCAAATCTGTGTTTTTTGTAAGCTTTTTTTTATGATAAATACCTAAAGGGCATTATGTTATGTCTTCTTTTATCAATTGTTAGTAATTTATAATACTATAACAAAATACTCACTAGAGAAAGATGTACTTTTGGTTGTATGTAGGCTTCCCTATTTTAGGACACCTCTAAATTCGACAGATAATTCTTACCTTAGTCAATGAATTATACAGTTGTTGATATCTAGTAGAGAAAGCTTGATATTATCGGCTGTTACTTAGTAGAATGGAGATGAAGAGGGAGGATATAATATATAGGATAATATGAAAAAAATGTTTTTAGCATCATCTTTTTGTGATGTTGCTTATTTATTTAGTGATTTCGCTAAAGTAGATTTAGAGGGAAAAGTAGTGACTTTTATTGCTACAGCAAGTAAAGTTGAAGAATATACCGCGCATGTAGATAACGATAGAAAAGCGTTTAGAGATTTAGGTATAGAAATTGAAGAGCTAGATGTAAGTACAGCTGATATAGAGACGATAAAAAAAGTAATTGCTTTTAATCATTTTATCTTTATTTCAGGAGGTAATGCTTTCTACTTATTGCAAGAATTGCGCAAGTCTGGTGCAGATAATGTTATTATAGAGCAAGTGCTAAACGGTAAAATATACATAGGTACTTCTGCCGGGAGTGTAATTATGGCGCCTGATATTACCTATTTGAAAATGATGGATGATGTTAGTAAAGCACCTGATTTGTCAGTATATATAGGATTTGATTTAATCAACTTTTACCCATTAGTTCACTACGATAGTGAACCATTTGTAGAAGTTGCAGATGAGATTTTTAATACATATGCAGGAGAGTTAGACTTGATTCCTATTACTAATGGGCAAGCAATTTTAGTAAAAGGAGACGAAGTAGAACTAGCAGGAGAAGATGAGTAATAAGGGATAACCTTTTTATACAAACAATAGATGGGATTCAATATAGCAGGTTTGGTAATTAATAAGAATTATCAAGACGATCTAGCAAGTTTAGAAAATATAATCAATAAGAAATTAGTTTTCGAAAAAGAAGTAGATTTTGAACAAGGTTCTGAAAATTGGAAAGAAGGAGATTATTGTGATATATATTTTACTTCAGAAGGAACACTTGTGTTTTTGTCAATGGAGCAATCTGCATTTGAGTTTTTAGTTCCAAAACAAAAGACATTGTCTTTTGTTTTGTCAGAGATGTCTATGACTTTTAGTATTAATTACACTCGTAACCAATATTTAATAAGGTCAATTGTAGAGACAGAAGGTGAGGTAGTTGAAAGTAAGGGAGATTCTTTAGAGTTTGAAGATACAGAGTCGGATAAGTCTGAGTTGATTTACCATCTATTGGAGGAAGTGCTAGGTATTCGATTTTGGGATATTGATTATGACGAAAAGTGTTATCGCTATAGTCTGGAAAGTTTATCTACTTCTGAGAGTGTTATTGCAGAAATAGATGAAAAATATACTTGGAAAATGAACCAAATATTTGAGGAAGAAGAAAATAATGAGAGCACGAAAATAGATACAAAAACAGAGATTACGAAAGTACGAAAACCTAAGAATACGTTTTTTACTAAAGTGTGGAAAGGGTTGAATAAGAAATAAGTAAGTTTGATAATTCAAGATGAAATAGCAAGCACCAAAAGAGAGTGATTTAAAGCATTCTTTTTTGGT
The DNA here is from genome assembly GCF_000246945.1 of Myroides injenensis M09-0166. GTDB lineage: Bacteria > Bacteroidota > Bacteroidia > Flavobacteriales > Flavobacteriaceae > Flavobacterium > Flavobacterium injenense. The sequence continues at coordinate 4,037 of NZ_BAEX01000040.1, read as the reverse complement.
GCTTTTTAATTTCTTTCTGTTACCTTAGGAGAGAAAAGACCAAAATATAAGATAAGAAATGCTAAGAGTATGTTGTGCTATCATTCAGCACGAGGATAAAGTTCTTGTTGCTCAGCGAAATGAGAAAGGCTTGTTGCCTATGAAGTGGGAGTTTCCGGGTGGTAAGGTAGAGCAAGGTGAAACTGACGAAGAATGTATTGTTCGCGAAATAAAAGAAGAGTTAGATATGATAGTAACGATAGAAAAAAGGCTAAGTACTGTTGTACATCATTATGACACTTTTTCGCTAACGCTAATTCCCTTTGTTTGTAATAGTAAAACAGCTAATTACACAAGGCAAGAGCACAATCAAGTTGTCTGGAGTACTGTAAAGCAATTAAGTGATTACGATTGGGCAGAGGCAGATATACCTGTTTATGAAGAATTTTTACTTGATGTTAATCAATAGAAGAAGAGGGAAGTAATCTCCCTATTTTTAGCCATATTCAACACAAAGTGAAAAAAGAAGAAGACAAATATTATATCTTTAACCTATAGTATTATTTAAAGGTAATTGAATAATGCTTTTTTAAAAAGAGAAAACAATGGGATTTATAAACAAATTATTTGGCAAAGGCGTTACTAATAAAGAGTCAATTGCAATAGACGAAAAATATAAAGAATTCTGGAATTGGTTTGATTTACACAAAGATAAGTTTAAAACTACCCTTGTAAATAATGAGAGAGTAGTAGAAGATTTTATAGAAGTAGCAGGACCTAAATTGAAAGAGCTAAACGAGAGTTTTAATATTTTAGTGGGAATGTCAGGTGGCAATCTTGCTGAACTAATTGTAACGGTAGATGGTTCTATAAAAGATATTGTGTTTGCCGAGGATTTCATTGACAAAGCGCCTACTATAGAAGGTTGGAATTTCTTAGCTAATAAACCAGCACATGAGGGGATTGCTTTAACTATATATAACCACAATTTTAGTTCTGATACTATTTCTTTCTTGCCTATTAATAATCCAGAGTTTCCAGACGAAATAGCACTTCGTTTTATCGTAGAAGGGTATACTAAAGAAGAGGAAAATAATTTAGGTAATGGATTGTATATCTTTTTAGATAACTACATCGGTGAATTAAAAACGGTCACATTAATCGATTATTTAGAAGTACGAGGGGAAGAAAGTAAAACAGGAGAAGAGATACCATTAAATAAATTAGCGGAGTACTTAGCATATAGAGAATCAGAGTTTGTAGAGAAATATAATGCTGTAAAGCACAATGAGGATAATGATAAACACATGGTCCTTCAGGCAAATCAAGATGATATTCCTTATTTTATTAGCATCAATAAGACATTGTTGGATTGGGAACAGAAAGTATCTTATCCGTGGATTGTAAAGGTAGATCTAGATTATGAAGGCAATGACAATCTTCTACCAGGAGGCGAGCAAGTAGAATTGCTTAATGAAATAGAAGACATGCTAATAGACAACAATATTGAGGATAATAGTTTGTTGTATGTCGTGAGATTAACAGGAAACAATCAGCGTTCTATATTTTGTGTGACTAAAGATTTTAGAAAAGCTTCTAAGCAAGTTAATAAAGTATTGAATCTCTATAAAGATAAAATAAAGACAGATTACACTATTTATAAAGACAAGTATTGGTTCTCGTTAGAAAAGTTTAAACCTGCAGAAGAGTAAGAGTGTGATAGAACAGATTAATAGGATAAAGAAGAAATTATCTCAAGTAAAAGCAATTGATAAAGACTTGGATGTATTCGGTGCGGATGCTCATGAATATGAAATAGGCAACTGTGTAACGATTGATGAGGTAAAAGCATTCGAGAAAAAACACAATATAGTATTGCCAGAGGCTTATACGTTATTTGTTACTCAAATTGGCAATGGCAATATATTAGATTACGGCTATTGTGGAGGAGCTGTAGGACCCTATTATGGTATTTTTCCCTTTGGTGAAATGCTTGATGAATTAGGTACGGGATATAACAATGCTCATTTAGCCAACCCCTGTATTGTAACTCCAGAAATGGAAGAAGAACAGTGGAGTGAATTAATGAAAGAAGTCTATCCTGAAACCTCTGATGATAATGAGCAAAGTGATGAGGAATACTATCGTTTGCAAAGCAAGGTTTACGGAGGGCTTTTACCTATAGGCACACAAGGATGTGCAATATCTACAGCATTAGTTTTAAATGGACCAAATGCAGGTAGAATTATATATTGTGGAAATGATGAGAAACCTATCTATGCTTATGAACTAAACTTTTTAGATTGGTATGAGCGTTGGTTAGATGAAATAATATCAGGTGATTTACTAGCAGAAGGTGCAGGATGGTTTGGGTATTCAAAAGGTGGTAAAACAGAGGATTTGTGGAATCAGTATAAAATAGCCAATGATAAGGAAGAAAAGCTTTTGCTAATAAGAGGGTTAATTTGCAAAAGGGAAATCAGTAATACTATACTAAAAGAGATTGTTAAGGAGCTTAACGTTAGTTCAGTAGATTTAGGCTTAGAATTAGCAAGATTAGTTGCTAAGTATGATTATAGTATGGCAAAGGAGTCTTTGTTTACTTTAGCAGAAGAGAACTTACTTCATGTCGTTCAGTCGGTTTATTGGTATGCAAAAGAACATTCCCTAGAGTGGTTTGCTCTATTATCACAAAAAATGAAAGCAATAAAAGATTTAGAGACCTTTAATTTCTGTAGTTATTTATTAAAAGAGACAGGTAAAGAATATGGGTATTTACTAGAGTCAGCCTTGTTGTCAGATAATCAACAGATAAAAGCTTTTGCTTTTTATGCCTTAGGACAAACGCCTAATAAAGAAAATTACAGGGATTATTTCATAAATGGTTTGCAGGAAAGAGATGAGGAGGTTCTGCTATATGTATTGCAATCATTGCCTTTATCTAGTATTGATGAGGTCTACATACCTTATTTGAAAAAGATAGCAGAGGAGTTTAAAGATAGAAAAGAAGAATATGTATATGTTAATTTGGAGCATATATTAAAAGAGATAAAAAGAGAAGATTTACTAGTATAAAATGAATGAAAGTGATAAACGCAGGATAGGTAAATTTATCAGTTTAGTATTAAGACACGATCCTAAAATGATAAGTCTAGCTATGGATGAGCACGGATGGGTAGAGGTGGCAGATTTAATAAATAAATCAGCTAAACGTAACGTAGTCTTTTCCAAAAAAGATTTAGATGAAATTGTCTCTACCAATGACAAAAAGAGGTATGCTTATAATAACGATGAAACAAAAATAAGAGCGAATCAAGGGCACTCGATTCAAGTCGATTTACAGTTTGTAGAAAAGGAACCACCTATGTTTTTATATCACGGTACAGCAGAGCGATTTGTCAGTGAGATTAAAGAAGGTGGAATACAAAAAATGAGCAGACAATATGTCCACCTAAGTGAAGATAAAGATACAGCGATAAAAGTAGGCAGTAGAAGAGGGAAACCTTATATATTCACTGTCTTGGCACAACAGATGTTTAATGAAGGGTGTGTTTTTTATCAGTCGGAAAACGGAGTATGGCTAACAGATTTTGTAGCTTCAAAGTATTTCTCTAAGTAACACTATTACAATGAAGAAAAGAGTTTTTATCTCAAAACAAGCTATTATATATCCATTAATTATTATTGGAGTTATATGGGGGGTATTTGCATTACAGCAAATAGGCTTTTTTTCTTCGTGTTATGGCATTATCCCATGGAGCATAAGTGGTTTAAAAGGGATTGTCTTATCTCCCTTTTTTCACGGTAGTTTTAATCATCTGTTGAGTAATACCCTTCCTTTGTTGATATTACTGTTTTTATTATTACAGTTTTATCCAAAACAAGCAGTAAAGGTATTAGTTGTAGGATGGTTATTCAGTGGGTTAGGTGTCTGGGTATTACCTGACTTTAATGCTATACAGACAGGAGTATATTCTTGTCATATTGGTGCTAGTGGAGTGATATATATGCTGGCATTTTATTTATTTGTCAGTGGATGGTTAAGCAAAAAATTAATA
>NZ_BAEX01000041.1 GCF_000246945.1 Myroides injenensis M09-0166 | reverse complement strand
GATTTGAAATATAGAACTATTTTAAGTGTATTATTTGTTTAATCATTTTAAATATAGCTCTTGCTAGGTATATTTGTTTATCAATATTGCCTATTATTATTGTTATAACTGTTTTTTTCTAAGTATATTTTGCTATGTGTATTTTAGAAAATATCTAGTAACTGGAATTAAGACTTTTTGCTTTAGCAAGAAGTCTTTTTTTGTTATCTATTTATTAAAGTGAATATTTGTTATGAATAGGGAATGAAAATAAGAATTAGTATTTTTGACAACCTAAATAAATGTGAATTATGAAATATAGTCGTCTTACAAAAGAGCAATTAGAAGAATTACAACCAGAGTTTGTAAACTTTTTAGCTAGTCAGCAGATTGATAAGGAGGAATGGGATCGTATTAAAACTGAAAAACCAGAAGTAGCGGAAGAAGAACTTGACGTATTTTCTGATTTGATATGGGAAGGTGTTTTGCAGAAAGCTAATTTTTTAGAACACTATTCTAAGAATCATATCTTTTTATTTAGTTTTGACGATAAAGAAATTCACACAATTGTAATAAAATCATTAAAACCTGATGTTGATTTTTTGAAAAAAGAAGGTTTGGAGTGGTTAAGCGATGCTGTGTTTACTGATGAAATAGAAGTTAAACATGGTGGAAAAGCTTTTGGTGAAGATAGAAATAGTGAAGTTTTTGATATTATAAAACAAGGAGCAATTTTAAGTGATGGTGTTTTATACAATCAGTTTAAAGATATGCTTAAGTTATAATTATTATGGCGATAAAAGAAAAGATTGAAGCGCTGAGAAAAGAATTGAATGAACATAATTATAATTATTATGTTTTGGATAATCCCACTATCTCAGATTTTGATTTTGATCAAAAATTAAAAGAATTAGAAAAATTAGAATTAGAGAATCCTCAATATTATGATGCGAGCTCACCTACATTACGTGTTGGTGGAATGGTTACTAAAAATTTTGAGACAGTCGCACATCGCTATCGTATGTACTCTTTAGATAATTCTTATTCAAAGGAGGATTTGATAGATTGGGAACAACGTATTCAACGAATATTAGGGGATGTGCCGATTACATATACATGTGAATTAAAATATGATGGTGCGTCTATTAGTATTACTTATGAGAATGGTGAACTAGTACGTGCTGTAACTCGAGGTGATGGTATTCAGGGAGATGATGTTACTAATAATATTCGTACTATCCGCTCTGTGCCAATTCGCTTAAAAGGTGATTATCCACCTAGTTTTGATATTAGAGGTGAAATAGTGTTGCCATTTGCTGGATTCGAAAAGATGAATCAGGAGCTTATCGAAATAGGTGAGACACCATATTCTAATCCTCGTAATACTGCATCAGGTAGTTTAAAATTACAGGATAGTGCTGAAGTTGCTAAACGTCCATTAGATTGCTTGCTTTATTATGTAGTAGGAAATAATTTAAACTTTGAAACGCAGTTTGAAGGATTAGAGAAAGCTAGGAGTTGGGGATTCAAGGTGCCTACGGTTTCTAAGTTAGCAAATAATATGGAAGAAGTTTTTGCTTTTATTGCTTACTGGGACGAACATCGTCATGAATTACCATATGAGACAGATGGAGTTGTAGTAAAAGTGAATTCATTACACTATCAAGAAGAATTAGGATATACTGCTAAATCTCCAAGATGGGCAATAGCTTATAAATTTAAGGCTGAACGTGTAGAAACTAAATTAAATACGATTACTTATCAAGTAGGTCGTACAGGTGCAATCACGCCAGTGGCAAATCTAGAGCCTGTCCAATTAGCAGGAACTATAGTGAAACGTGCTTCTTTACATAATGCGGATCAAATCGCTAGACTAGATATACGCGTAGATGATATGGTGTATGTAGAAAAAGGAGGGGAGATTATTCCAAAGATTGTTGGTGTAAATAAAGAGGCTAGAGGAGTAGATTCACAGCGTACAATCTATATTAAAGAATGTCCTGAATGTGGTACAAAACTAAAGAGAAGTGAGGGTGAGGCACAACACTACTGTCCTAATGTATATGGTTGTCCTCCGCAAATTGCGGGTAAAATACAGCATTTTATCTCTCGTAAAGCGATGGATATAGAAGGATTAGGAGAAGAAACAGTTATGCTGCTTTACAAGAATAACTTGGTTACTAATTACGCTGATTTATATGAATTAAAAAAGGAACAAGTTTTGCCATTAGAACGTATGGCAGAGAAATCAGCAGATAATTTGATTAAGGGGATTGAGGCTTCTAAGCAAATACCTTTTGAACGTGTTTTATATGCATTAGGAATTCGATATGTAGGTGAGACAGTTGCTAAAAAATTAGCATATCATTACAAGAATATTGATGCGCTAGCACAAGCACCATTGATGGAGCTAATAATGGTTGATGAAATAGGAGAGCGCATTGCACAAAGTGTTATAGATTTTTTTAGTAATTCTGTAAATAAAGAGATTATTGAGCGTTTGAAGTCTTATGGAGTACAATTTGTATTGGAAGAGAAAGAATCAACAGTCATTTCTGATCGATTAAAAGATAAGATAATTGTCGTTTCAGGTATTTTTAGCAAGATGTCTAGAGATGAAATGAAGCAAGCAATAGAAGATCATGGTGGTAAAAATGGTAGTTCTATTTCTTCAAAAACAGATTATGTCGTTGCAGGAGATAAAATGGGGCCTTCAAAACTTGAAAAAGCAAATAAATTAGGTATAAAAATATTGAGCGAAGATGAATTTTTAGAGATGTTGCAATAAATCGATGTTAAAAAGAATATTTGATTTGTGAAATTTTTTAAATTTACAAAAACGCGTTAATATGGTGTTCAATGCCTTAAAGAGAAAAGCAATAAGAAAAATTGTCGATAAAGAGGTTTTGCTATCTGTCCCCCAAGATTACAATTATCAATTATCTCAGGTAGGTATTGTATTGGAAAAAGGAGATGAAGAAGGGTTAGCTAAAATGGTGTCTGCTTTGAATGCTAATGGAGTGAAAACAGATAATATAACTGTTTTAATTTTTGATAGTAAAAATTCAAAACAAGAGCAAGGAGATAATTTTTTTAGATTAAGAGATTTTGATTCTTCAGGAAATATGAATAAAACACAAGTGTTGGATTTCGTGAATAAACCTTTTGATCTATTAATCAGTTATTACAAGGAGGATTCAGCTGCAATGTTATGGGTAACAAGTAAGTCTAAAGCATTATTTAAGACTGGGATCGCTTCTGTGTCATCTAGTGTCAATCATTTTAATATTGATTTACACCATATGGATGGCGGGAATTTTATAAAATTATTATTTGAATATATAAATATTTTTAAGAATTAGTTTATTTATGATGCAATCATTAAGAGGAACAGGAGTAGCGTTAATTACTCCTTTCAATCAGGATTTATCCATTGATGTAGCAGCTCTAGAAAATTTAGTGGAGTATGTTATTGAAGGTGGAGTAGAATACCTAGTTGTTTTGGGAACAACTGGTGAATCTGTTACTTTGACAACAGATGAGAAAAATCTTGTCAAGCGCACTATCATAAAAGCTAATAAGAAACGTTTACCACTTGTTCTGGGTGTAGGTGGAAATAATACGCATTCAGTATTGTCGGAATTAACAGATGAAAATCTTGAAGAATTTGATGCTATCTTGTCTGTGTCGCCATATTATAATAAACCTACTCAAGAAGGGATTTATCAACATTTTAAAGCAATTGCTGAAAAAAGTCCTTTGCCTATTATTCTATATAATGTACCTGGTAGAACAGGGAGTAATATGGAGCCTAGAACAGTCCTACGTTTAGCAACTGATTTTAAAAATATTATTGGTATTAAAGAAGCCGCTGGTAATTTAGTTCAGGGAATGAATTTGATTTCACAAAATAAAAGAGATGACTTTTACGTTATATCTGGAGATGATGCAATTGCTTTACCATTAACTCTAGCTGGAGGAGCAGGAGTTATTTCTGTTATTGGGCAAGGAATACCTAATGAGTTTAGTGAAATGATTCGCTTAGGTTTAGAGCGAAAAGTAGATGAAGCCTTTGTTTTACAATATAAAATGATGCCTATAATAGACATGATTTTTGAGCAAGGAAATCCAGCAGGAATTAAAAAGATTCTTGAGCTGGCAAATGTATCAAAAGATATTTTGCGTTTACCATTAATAAAGGTAGATACTGATCTAGGGTCACGTATTGAACAAGAATATGTGAAGTTTAAAAAATAAAAAATATACAATATGTTATCAGATAAATTACAAAGTGCATTAAATGAGCAGGTTAAAATAGAAGGGGATTCTTCTCAGATCTATTTAGCAATGGCATCTTGGGCAGAAGTTCAAGGATTTGAAGGAATAGCAACATTTATGTTTGCACAATCTGACGAAGAGCGTCAACATATGTTGAAATTAGTTAAGTATATTAACCAAAGAGGTGGAGAAGCTATTATTCCTGCTGTTACTAAACCAGAATTAGATCATACTTCTTTTAAAACATTGTTTAAGCAATTGTTTGAACACGAAGTATTTGTTTCTCAAAGTATTAATGAGTTAGTGCATATCGCTTTAGAAGAAAGAGATTATGCAACTCATAACTTTTTACAATGGTATGTTGCTGAGCAAATTGAGGAAGAATCAACAGCTCGTACTATCCTAGATAAGATTAATTTAATAGGAGATGACAAAGGTGGATTATATTTATTTGATAACGATATCAAAGGATTTAATCAACAAGGAACAGCTACAGCACCTGCTGCTAATTAATTAAAAATAAAAATTATAAAAGGAGAAGATGTCAAAAAAAATGACATCTTTTCTTTTTAGTATAAAAAGGTTTTTGTATAATGCAATTATATAACTAAATTTGCATTTGCTTTTTAGTAACTATAAGGAAGACTTTTGTTTAAAAACAACAATAATATATGAGAAAATATATAGGCTTATCTCTTTTAATGCTAGCTATGGTAGGGTGTAGCCCTATGCAGAAAGCGTTGAAATCTGAGGATCTAGAGTATAAAAAAGAGGTGGCAAACCAATATTATGAACAAAAGAAATACAGACGTGCATTGCGTTTATATGAACAGTTAGAGACTGCTTATCGCACCAGACCTGATGCTGAGGATATGTATTTTAATTTTGCTGAAGCTACTTATATTACTAAAGATTATGAATTATCTGGTCCGCGTTTTAGAATGTTCGCAGCTAGTTATCCAAAAAGTGAAAAAAGAGAAGAAGCTTTACTAAAAGAGATTAAATCTATTGTTAAGTTATCGCCAGTTTATTCTTTAGACCAAACGAATACTTATTTAGCAATAGAGAAGTTACAAAAGTTTATTGACTTGTATCCTTCATCTGACTTTATTTTTGAAGCTAATTCATTGATGATGGAGATGAATCGAAAGTTAGAGAAAAAGGCTTTTGAAAATGCAAAACAATTAAATACAATAGGTGAATGGACTAGAAATTATAGTGCAGCTATCTTAGCTTTAGATAACTTTATCTATGATTATCCAGGAACAATCTATAAAGAGGATGCCTTGTATTATAAATTTGACTCTGCATATCGTTTAGCAATGAATAGTGTTTACAGTAAAATGGAATCAAGATTAAAGAGTGCTAAATCGATGTATGATATATTGATTCGCTATAAAGAAGATACTAAGTATAGAAGTAAAGCGGACAGTATGATGGAAGATATAACAAAAGAATTAGAGAAATTTTCAAAATAATTTAAGCGAGAGATGGATTTAAAGAAAACAAATGCTCCGGTAAATACAGTAACTTATAATAAAGTTCAAATTGAAGAACCTGTAGGAAATATTTACGAAGCTATTACGATTATTGCTAAGAGAGCAAGTCAAATCAACACAGAGATAAAGAATGAGTTGATTGAGAAATTAGAAGAGTTCGCTACTTATAATGATAGCTTAGATGAGGTTTTTGAAAATAAAGAACAAATAGAGGTTTCTAAATTTTATGAAAAACTACCAAAAGCTCATGCATTAGCAGTGGAGGAATGGTTAGAAGATAACGTGACTTTTAAAAAAGTAGAGAAATAATTTAACTAAGAGAAATGTCAGTGTTAAGCGGAAAGAAGATAATACTAGGAGTAACTGGTGGAATAGCCGCTTATAAAACGGCAAACTTAGTACGTTTACTTATAAAAGCAGGTGCCGAGGTCCAAGTGATCATGACACCTGCTTCTCATCAATTTGTTACCCCATTTACATTATCTACATTATCAAAAAAGCCAGTATATACTAACTTCTTTCAGTCTAGTGGAGAAGGTACTTGGAATAATCATGTAGAATTGGCATTATGGGCAGACTTAATAGTAGTAGCTCCTGCTACAGCTAATACTCTTTCAAAAATGGCAAATGGACAATGTGATAATTTATTATTAGCAGTTTATTTGTCAGCAAAATGTCCGGTTTATATTGCTCCTGCAATGGATTTGGACATGTATGTGCACCCATCTACAGAAAGAAATCTTATTATACTTGAGGGATACGGTAATGCTATCATACCAGCAGAAGAGGGTGAATTAGCAAGTGGTTTGATTGGTAAAGGTCGTATGGCTGAACCAGAACATATAAAACATTTTCTTGAGGATTCATTGAGTGTTTCATTACCATTAAAAGGGAAGACTGTATTAGTGACCGCTGGTCCTACATATGAACCAATTGATCCTGTTAGATTTATTGGTAACCATTCTTCTGGAAAGATGGGATTTGATATTGCTAATGAATTAGCTAAGAAAGGGGCAGAGGTAATATTGGTTTCAGGACCTACAAACCAAAATGTGAAAGAGAGGAATATTAAGCTTATTAATATTCAATCAGCAAAAGAGATGTATGATGCTTGTCATGCAAATTTTGAAAAAGCTGATGCAGTTGTTGCAGCAGCAGCAGTTGCTGATTATAGACCCAAACATGTAGCTTCGCAAAAGATTAAAAAAAATAGCGAAGACTTTACCATTGAGATGGAGAAAAATCCTGATATCTTAGCTTCTTTAGGTATCATCAAAAAACAACAATTTCTAGTTGGTTTTGCTTTAGAAACTGAAAATGAGATTGAGCATGCTAAGATGAAGATTGAGAAAAAGAATTTAGATTTGATTGTTTTAAATTCTTTAAATGATAAAGGAGCAGGTTTTGGTAAACCAACAAATAAAGTTACCTTTATAGATAAAGATTTTAATTTGGAAGCAATGGAATTAAAATCAAAAGAGGCAGTTGCAGAAGATATTGTTCAGAAAATTATCAACCATTATGCGTAAACTAATTTGGCTATTTTTATTTTTTTTTACAGTTCAAAACTTTATAGCTCAAGAGCTAAATGCTACTGTAAATATTAATCATAGTCAAATCGGAAATAGTAATCAAGCTTATTTTAAGACATTAGAAAAATCACTTAAAGAATTTATAAACTCTACTAGTTGGACTTCTCGTAAGTTCTCAGCTGTTGAGCGTATAGATTGTGTCTTTATTCTTAATGTAAGTTCATTTAGTAATAATACTGTTTCTGGCAGTTTACAAGTACAGTCTACTCGACCTGTTTATAATTCAACATATGCTACACCATTATTGAACTTTAACGATAAGGATATTACGTTTTCTTATATTGAGTTCGAAAGCTTGTTCTATAATCCAAACTCTTTTGACTCTAATCTAGTAAGTTTGATTGCTTTCTATGCTAATATGATTATTGGATTAGATGCAGATAGTTTTTCCCTAGAAGGAGGAACTCCTTATTATCAAACAGCAGCTACATTAGCCTCAATAGCACAGCAATCAAATTATAAAGGATGGAAGCAAGGCGATGGTACTAATAATAGATATTACTTAGTTAATGATTTAATTGCAGGAACTGGTAAGCCTTATAGAGAGGCTTTGTATCATTATCATCTGAATGGATTAGATCTAATGGCTAATAACGTAGAAGATGGTAGAGATGGCATTAATACTGCTTTAAGTGATTTAGTAGCTATGCATAATAATCGTCCTAATTCTTTTTTAATGCGCATTTTCTTTGATGCAAAAACTGAAGAATTAGTCAATATTTATTCAGGTGTAACTGATAAGAATAAGAAAAAGGTAATTGAAACTTTGAATAAAATTGCACCTTTGAATTCTACAAAATGGAATAGTTTATAGTCTAAAAAAACATAAGGGTATATGTTAACATTATTGACAATTAAGAATTTTGCGCTTATTGACTCTTTAGAAATTAATTTTTCTAAAGGCTTTTCTATTATTACAGGTGAAACAGGTGCTGGTAAGTCTATATTACTTGGGGCTTTGGGACTCCTACAGGGCAAACGCGCAGATCTCGGTTCTCTTAAGAATAAAGAAGAGAAGTGCATTATAGAAGGTCATTTTAATATAGCTGAGTATTCGTTAAGAGAATTATTTGATTCAATAGGTATTGATTATGAGGATATAACGATAATAAGAAGAGAGATACTACCTTCAGGTAAATCTAGAGCTTTTGTAAATGACAGTCCTGTAAATTTAAGTGATTTACAGGTCTTGAGTAGCTATTTAATAGATATTCATTCACAGCATCAAACAGGTGAACTTTCTGAAGAAAGCTATCAGATGGATATTATCGATGCTGTAGCAAATAATCATAGTCTTTTAGATAAATATAAAACCTCATTAAAAGCTTATAAACAAATACAATCTTTATTAAAGGGATATCTTCAGCAAAAATCTGATTTACTAAAAGAACAAGATTATAACAATTTCTTACTAGAGGAATTAGAACAAGCTAATCTTGGTACTATGAATCAAGAGGAGTTAGAGAGTGAATATGAAAAGCTAAATAATGTAGAGTTTGTAAGAGAAAACTTTAGTCATTCTTTAGAAATATTTAATGCTGAACAAGTAGGTGTTATTTCTGGATTAAAAGAGATACGTACGCTATTACAAAAAACATCAGGAATATCTAAGGAGTATCAAGAGTTATACGATAGATTAGCAAGTGCTGAAATAGAAATGGTAGACATTGCTAATGAGCTTGAGAATATTGCTGAAAATGTAGTAATGGACCCCGAACAATTAAATTATATCAATGATCGTTTACAACTTTTGTATTCATTACAAAAAAAACATCAAGTAAATTCTGTTAGTGAGCTATTATCTATAGAGAAAGAATTAAGTGATAAAGCTTTTTTGGCAACTGATTTAGATGACAAGATTGTAAAAGCAGAACTAAAAGTTAATGAACTTGATGCTGTATTAAGCGAAATAGCTGATAAATTATCAAAATCTAGAAATAAGGTAATCCCAAGTTTAGTAAAACAATTAGTGGATATCTTAACTTTGGTGGGTATGCCTAATGCAAGTTTTAAATTTGAGTTTACTGATAGTGAATCATTTTTAGCAAATGGTAAAGATCAAATCCAATTATTATTTTCAGCTAATAAAGGGATGGATTATGGACTTCTTCGAAAAGTTGCATCAGGCGGTGAGATGTCTAGAATAATGCTAGCGATTAAAGCTATCTTAGCTAGATATTCAAGTTTGCCTACAATTATTTTTGACGAGATTGATACTGGAGTTTCAGGAGAAGTAGCTGATAAGATGGGGGAAATTATGAGAGATATGAGTGATCAAATGCAAGTATTTTCAATTACTCACTTACCTCAGATTGCAGCAAAGGGTGCTCATCATTATAAAGTTTTTAAAACTTCTGATCATAAGACAACTACTTCTCAAATTATTGAACTTGAAGGCGAGGATAGGGTTAAAGAAATAGCACAAATGTTATCTGGTAAGGATATTAGTTCTTCTGCTTTAGTGCATGCACGCGAACTATTACATAAATAGCAAAGAATTATTTTATATAGCAAAAGCCGACATAATAGTATGTCGGCTTTTTTATTATTATTGCTTTTACAATATTTATAATTATGGTTTTGCTTGCTCAAAGACAATATGAGTAATAGTCTGTACTTCTGTTACTCTAAAATACCCAAAGGCATCTTGTGTAGGATTAGTTATATTTTTTACATTGCCTTTTAATTGTCCAGGTGGCACTTGAAATGGTCCTCCTCCATTATCAATTGTAGTAATAAGCTGTTTAAGAAAATCGTAATAGTTATTAGAAACTTGACTAACTTTAATATTAATACTATCTCCTACCTCAGTATCCTCATCTATGTATATATTTTCAATTAAATTTCCTTTTGTATGTTCATTGGATTGAGCATAAAGGTGTATTTTATCATTATTACGCGTGTATTTAGTATAATAATAATTATATAAACTACTTTCTCTAGGAGTGTCTTTATAAAAAGTTCTTAGTACATAATAGTCTTTGTTAAAAAATCTCTCTCTAGTTTGTTTTACTTCAACAATTGGTGGTGTAGCAATTAAATTTTCTGTAGCTTCATAAATATTATTTTTATATTCTATATGAAGCTTATAAGAGCCATTATTACTGTTTTTATCAACTGATGTAGAAATATAGGTGCCACTATTATTTATTTCTTTAAAGTCAAATTTATTGCCTTTTGAATCTTCTACCCATACAGTTGCATTGTGTGCTTTTGGAATTTCCTTATTATAGTAATCTGTTGTTAAGCTTAACTTAATATATAAAGTATCATTTAGATTATCTGGCGAGAAGTCTAAGTTTGCTTCAACGACTAGTCTTTCTTCTGCTGTCGGCAAATCTAAGTCTATTACATCTTCACAACTACTAAGTGTAATAAGAAAAGAAAAACTAATTAATGTATATATAAAATATCTCATTGTTTTAAAATTTAAAGTTATAAGTAACACTTGGTACTATCCCAAAAATAGATAATCTTACAGCTTCGTTTTGACCTCTAATATCTTCATTCTCTCTGAACGATATAGATGCAGCATTTGATCTGCCATATAAATTATAAATGCCGAATACCCATTCTCCTTGCCATTTTTTATTACTATCTGGTTTTGGTGTATAGGTAGCAGATATATCTAAATGGTGGTATGCTGGTAAACTATGTGCATTTCTTTTTCCAAACCTTGGTACTCGTTTACCTTCATATTCATACTGACCTTCAGGATAAGTAATAGGCCTACCAGATTGTAAAGTAAAACTGGCACTTAAACTCCATTTAGGATTTAGTTCATACATAGCAGTGATAGATAAATCATGTAATTTATCATAAGGAGTTCTATACCATTCTCCATTATTTATTCCTGGTTCTTGTGTTGTTCTACCAGGTGTTTTTTGTTCAGATTTTGATAATGTATATGCAACCCATCCAGTAAGTCTGCCTAAGTTTTTTCTGAACATTAACTCCAAACCATATGCACGTGATTCACCATTTAATATAACGCGTTCTATTGCCTCGTTACCTATTAATTCTGCACCATCAATATAATCAATACTGTTTTTACCTTTTTTATAAAAAACTTCAGATTCTATGCTATATGCTCCTTCTTTAAAGTTTCTAAAGTAGCCTAGAGCAACTTGATCAACCAACTGTGGTTTGATAAATGAGCTACTTGGTGTCCATATATCTAATGGAGTAGGAGCTGCTGTATTAGAAATAAGATGAATGTACTGCGTCATTCTATTATAGCTGGCTTTAATAGATTGATCATCATCCAATGTATATGAAATAGCAAAGCGTGGTTCTATGTTTGTAAAGTTATCGATAGTTTCACTTTTGCTGTATTTTTTTGTACCAATGGGTTCTGCCATTTTATATACGCCTAACAAAGGATCATAGAGCACAGCTTGATTATCTTTGTATAGATTAATAGTTTCATTTCCCATTCTTGCGAATGTTGATAACCTCATTCCATAATTCAGATTTATCTTTTCGCCTAATTGTTGCTCAGCTTCGACATAGGCATTCGCTTCAAAAGCATATTTATTTGCTATTTTTTTATAGTTTATAGGAGAATCTAGTTTTGTAGGTTTGATTGTTCCTGGCGAAAAAATATAATGTAAAGCAGTACCCCCATATTTAAGTTGTAAATTATCAGAAACATCTTGTCTGAAGTCTAGTTTTCCTTGAAAGGTATTTATATTAGAATCCCATTTAAAACCAACTAAATCCATGTCCATACCGTAATAATAATCACTGTAAATAAGAGATAAATTACTACTTAGGTTGTCATTATATAAGTGATTCCATTGAATAGCTAAAGCAGTATTGCCAAAATTATTACTGAATAAATCTGAGAATTTAAATATATCCCTTCCGAAATAGCCCGAAAAGTTAATTTTGTTATTTTCGTTTAAATCGAAATTTACTCTAGTATTTAAGTCATAGAAATAAGCAGAGTTTTTATTATCACTTAGTTTCATAAATAGATGGGCGTAAGATGCTCTTCCAGCCACTAAAAATGAAGATTTTTCTTTTCTGATAGGACCTTCAGCCATCATTCTACTTGAGATTACTCCAATCCCTCCTGTACCGTGATATTCTATGTTATTTCCATTTTTTTGAAATACTTCTAGGACAGATGCAGCTCTACCTCCAAATCGTGCAGGGATACCACCTTTGTATAATTTTAAATCTTTTACGGCGTCTGAATTAAACACAGAAAAGAATCCAAATAAGTGAGAAGAACTATAAATAGGAGCATCATCTAGCAATACTAAGTTTTGTCCTGCAGAACCTCCTCTAACATTAAAACCAGAAGCACCTTCTCCTGCATTCGTAACTCCAGGAAGTTGTAATATTGACTTTAAAACATCGGTTTCACCTAATACAACAGGCATTTTTTTAATATCTTGAATAGAAAGCTTGTTGACACTCATCTCTGGAGTTCTAATATCTGCTTTCTTAGCATTTTGAGTAATAACTAATTCGTTTAATTGAGAAGATGATTCATCCAAAAGAATATCTAAAGTGTAATTCTCTTGTAAGTTAATATTTTTTGTTACAGTGTTATATCCTACATAAGATATTACTAGATTGTACTTACCTTGAGGTAACTTAATCGTATAGGAGCCATCCTCATCAGTAGATGTACCATTATTAATCTCGGGAATATAAATTGATGCACCGATTAACTTATTAGAATTACTTGTCACGACTCCTTTAAGTATATATTGGTTTTGGGCATTGATACTTATAAAGTTGAGTAAAGTAATTAGTAGTATAAAAGACTTAATTGTTATTTTCATTCTTGCTTTTAGCTTTAAATTGGTGTAAATATATATCGTAAAACGCTTTAGGTTTTACATTTGTATTTAAATAACGTTTTTTTTATATCAATGGTTTTCAAATAAATAATTTTTCAATCTAGAAGGTTTGGTATTAGGATTGCTATTTTTGCTTGTATGAAATCTATTTGGAAAATATATTCTAATTTTTGGTTTAGAAATTTAGCTATAATACTGTTGCTATGGAGTATTTTTACCTTTGCTATTTATGTAGATAAAGGTGATAAAGGATTGTTTTTAATTTGGTCAGAATTATTTCTTCCTTTTGTAATGATGTATAGTTTTCTGTTAGCTTTTAACCGACTACTAATAGAGCGATATTTATTAACAAAAAGGTATGGTTTATTTTTTTTGACTTCAATTTTATTTTGGTCATTTGTAGTATTTGTTTCTTCTTCTTTATCTAAACTGACTGGTAATTTTCACTCTTATGTTTTAGAAGCTTTTAATGATTTGTTTTTTGGTTTTATGGGAGCTGGAGCTTATTTTATACACTTATGGATTTATAATAATATTACGGCTAGAGAAAGAAAACTTGTTTCAACAGAAGTAGAGTTAGACTTTTTGAAAATGCAGCTAAATCCTCATTTTTTATTGAATGCAATGAATAATCTATATGGGGAAGCGCTCACTAATCCTAAGGATACACCTGATCGAATTTTAGAGTTATCAAATTTACTACGGTATCAACTTGGTGCAACTAAGAGAGAGTGGGTAGATGTAAGAGAAGAGATTGAGTTTATTGAAGAGTATTTGAATTACTATAAGTTTAGGAGCAATAAATTGTATATAGAAACTGTATATAGTGGGAATTTTTATGGAGTGCAAGTACCTCCTTTATTATTTTTTAGTCTAGTAGAAAATGCAGTAAAGTTTTGTTTGGAAAGTGAAACACCATCTATTTTTATTCGTTGGACTTACACTAAGAAAGGACTTTTGAGATTTGAAGTAGATAATAGTTGTATTGGGGAAACTTACCAAAAGAAAGGTACTAGAGTAGGTATCTTAAATTTAGAACGTCGATTGGAAGTATGTAAGTTTAAGTATAAGTTTGAGAATTATAGAATTTTGGATAACAGTTATAAGGCAATATTAGAGTTATGGGAACTACCTACAAATGTTTAATCGTTGATGATGAAAAACCAGCACATCAAGTATTGACTAGTCATATTGGTAAATGTGATGATTTAATGTGTATTGGGAATGTCTATAATGGAAAAGAAGCATTATTGTTTCTACAAAATACGCCTGTAGATATATTGTTTTTGGATATAAATATGCCAATGATAACAGGTATGGAACTTTTAAGCCTTTTACCTCAAAAACCTGTTACGATTATTACTACTGCTTACACTGATTTTGCTCTGCAATCCTATGAAAACGATGTGATAGATTACTTACTAAAGCCCATCCCTTTTGGTAAATTTTTAAAAGCTGTAGAAAAAGCAAAAGTTTTTAGCAATAATCAAAAGGAAAGCTATTTATTACCTAATTTCATTGAAATAAAGGAGGATGGTACCGATTATAACGTTAGTATAGATAGTATTATTTATATAGAAAGTGCTGGAAATTATATAAAAGTCTTTACTAATGAAAGGAGGAAGAGTTATTTTGTTTATGGTTCTCTTATAGGAATTAAAAGTGAATTATCAGAAGAATTTATACAAATACACAGATCATATTTAATAAATGTAAAGTATATAGAAACAATACTGCCCTTTAAAGTTATTTTAAAAACAAATATAGAATTACCCGTAGGTCGCAAGTATCAAATTCTACTTGATAAGTATATTTAGTTACTAGTCTATTTGGAGTCGAATATGGAATAACTTTTATATCTAGGTCCTACTAAAAAAACTCCCATATTGCATTAGTTTCTTATAGTTGTTGTCTTTATTATTTCTGCACGGAGGTCTTATATTTACTTATGAAAGCAGGATAATTGTGGAAGAATATTGTTCTTAGTTTTAATCTACTCTTTTAGAAATAATAGTTAATAAAAGGAAAGATGTAGCTTTTGATAAAATATATCATCTAAATTACCAGCTTTAGAATTGTTATTAGAGTTGTTAATTAGAATAACTAATAAAGTGGAGTAATTGCTCTCTCGTATATGTATCCTGCACGGAGCGAATATAATCACTATATAATGAGTGTATAGTGTCTCTATTAAAAACATATATTTTAATAGAGGTACTATGGACTCACAATGGACTCACTATGCAGTCATCCTGTCTCGTCCTTGTCTCGTCCTACTATAACTGTACAGCTATAGTTAATAATCCTATCATTTACTGTACAGTTTTTCACTAGTCCTTTTATGACTGTACAAGTTTTGTTGTTTATTAAAATAACATTTAATGGGTAAATAAACCTTCTTAAAAATGAATATTGAGTATTAATGTAGTTGATAATAAGTTCTGTAATAATCGTTTACTATTTAATATTTGAGTATTAAAAATTATAACTTATATGCTGAATGATTAGTTTGTCTTAATGGTGACATTATGGTTCATAGCTATTAGGTCTGTTTGTTCGATTGCTAATTTTGAGACAAAAGTACAAAATATACAATAAAAAAAGCGACTAACTTAAGAGTCAGTCGCTTCTATATTGGTTAATACTTTTCTAGATAGTATCTATAATAGTATTTAATGTAGTACTTGGTCTCATTGCTTTTGAAGTAGCTACTGGATCTGAATGATAGTAACCTCCGATAGCTTGAGCTTTACCTTGTGCTGCGATTAATTCTTTATTAATCTTAGTTTCATTTTCTTGCATAGCCTTAGCAATAGGAGCAAATTTAGCTTTTAATTCTGCATCCTTATTTTGATTAGCTAGTGCTTCAGCCCAATACATTGCTAGATAGAAATGTGAACCACGGTTATCAATAGATCCTACTCTACGAGCTGGTGATTTATCATTGTCTAAGAATTTAGCAGTAGCTTCATCTAGTGTTTCTGCAAGTATTAATGCTTTAGTATTATCTTGGGTTTGTCCTAAATGTTCAAAAGAAGCTCCTAAAGCTAAAAATTCACCAAGTGAATCCCAACGTAAGTAACCTTCTTCAATGAATTGCTCAATATGTTTAGGAGCTGATCCACCTGCACCAGTTTCAAATAATCCACCACCATTCATTAATGGAACGATAGATAACATTTTTGCAGAAGTTCCAACTTCTAAGATAGGGAATAGGTCAGTAAGGTAATCACGTAATACGTTTCCTGTAACAGAAATTGTATCAAGTCCTTTGCGAATTCTTTCTACAGATACTTTTGTAGCTTCGATAGGACTTAAAATTCTAATATCTAATCCAGTTGTATCGTGATCTTTTAAGTAAGTTTTTACTTTTTTGATAATTTCTCTATCATGTGCTCTATTTTCATCTAACCAGAAGATAGCAGGAGTTTCAGATAGACGAGCTCTATTAACAGCTAATTTTACCCAATCTTGGATAGGAGCATCTTTTGCTTGACACATTCTGAAAATATCATCTTTTTCAACTATTTGATCAAATAAGATATTTCCTTTTTCGTCACTTACACGGATAATACCATTATCTTCAGCTTGGAATGTTTTATCGTGAGAACCGTATTCTTCCGCTTTTTGAGCCATTAGCCCTACGTTAGGCACTGATCCCATTGTTGTTGGGTCATAAGCACCATTTGCTTTACAATCTTCAATTACTGTTTCATATACACCAGCATAACAACGATCTGGGATAATTGCTAAAGTATCTTGTTGTTTACCTTCTTTATTCCACATCTGTCCAGAAGTACGTATCATTGCTGGCATTGATGCATCAACGATTACATCTGATGGAACGTGAAGATTTGTAATTCCTTTATCAGAATTTACCATTGCAATAGCTGGACCATTTGCAATAGCGTCTTCAATAGCTTGTTTAACTTCAGCTTCTTTAGCATGTCCTGCTAGTTTAGCATATAAATCTCCTAAACCATTGTTTGGAATAATTCCTAGTTCAGCAAATAAGTCTGCGTATTTAGCATATACATCTTTAAAATATCCTTCTACTACAGCTCCAAAAATGATAGGGTCTGAAACCTTCATCATAGTAGCTTTTAAGTGAGTAGAGAATAGTATTCCTTTAGCTTTAGCTTCTTCTTTACATTCTGAAACAAAAGCTTTTAGTTTATTAACGTTTAATACTGAAGAATCGATTACTTCACCTGCTAATAGAGGAGCAAAATCTTTTAAAACTTTTACAGAACCATCTTTAGCAATAAACTCTATTTTGTACTTTCCGTCTTCTGCAACCGTAACTGATTTTTCAGTACCATAGAAGTCACCTTCAGGCATTGATGCAACTCTTGTTTTTGAGTCAGCTGACCAAGCACCCATTGAGTGTGGGTGTTTTTTAGCAAAGTTTTTTACAGCTTTTGGAGCTCGACGGTCTGAATTTCCTTCACGTAAAACAGGATTCACAGCAGACCCTAAAATCTTAGCATATTTTGCTTTGATAGCTTTTTCTTCATCTGTTTTTGGATCAGCAGGATAATTAGGCAATGCATATCCATGTGCTTGCAATTCTTTTATTGCTGCATTAAGCTGAGGAATAGAAGCAGAAATATTAGGTAACTTAATAATATTAGCTTCTGGAGTTTTTGCTAAATCTCCTAGTTCAGCTAACGCATCACCAATTTTTTGTTCTTCTTTTAAATACTCAGGGAAAGTCGCAAGGATACGACCTGCTAATGAAATATCACGTGTTTCTACTTCAATATTTGCTGTTTTAGCAAAAGCTTGTACCATTGGTAAGAACGAATACGTAGCAAGCATTGGAGCTTCGTCTGTAAACGTGTAAAGGATTTTAGATTTTTGTGTCATTCTTTTATAATTTAAATGAAAACAAGTTTATCGTTGAATATAACTATCGAAAACTTAAAAGTATAAAGCAAATATACTAAATATGAAAAGAAAAAGTAAGGGATATAAGGTATTATATTAGCGAATTGTCAATTTGATATTCTGTACTTTGTATATTTTGTTATTGGTATATTTAGATATAATATTTTGCATATAACGAAAAAAGGTCGCTCTTTTTAGAACGACCTTTTTAACTGTTATTTTATATTTAATAATTTTTTCCACCAAGGGCGGTTATCATTTTCTACATCGTGACCATAACCATATCCATAACCGTAACCATATCCATAGCCTCCATAACCTTTTGTTGTCATTGTATCATTTAATACAATTGACATATTTGGAAGTTTTCCTTCTTTATGTAAGTCATTAGGAAGCTTTAGCATACGTTTGTCCAAATAATTCGCTCTAGTAACGTAGATAAATGTATCAGCATATTTCGCTACTAACAATGTATCTGTGACTAAACTAACAGGAGCAGTATCCACAATGATATAATCAAATTCTTTTTTCAACTCATCGAACATCTTTCCAATACGATCTCCCATAAGTAGCTCTGCAGGGTTTGGAGGAATAGTTCCAGCTGGTAGAGCGTATAAGTTTTCATATCCGTTGATCTTAACTATGTATTTGTTAATATCATCTTCTTTGCGTAATAAGTAGTCTGATACTCCACTTGAAGGTAGCATAACGTAATCATCAAGTCTTGGATTACGTAAGTCTAAACCTATTAGTAATGTCTTCTTTCCAGAAAGAGCTATTGTTGCAGCAATATTCACTGAGGTAAACGTTTTACCTTCTTTAGGGAAAGTAGAAGTTAAGAATATCATTTTAGCTTCACCTTCTTTCGTATTACTTAACATAAATTCTATGTTAGTACGAATAATACGCAATGCTTCAGCAGTACTTGTTCTACTTGCGATGTCAACAATTTTAGTGTTTTCATCTGAGTGAGGTATGTCTCCTAAGAAAGGAACATTTGTATTTTCCTCAATATCAATTCTATTTTTAACTTTTGTATCTAATAGATTTTTAAGATATATAATTGCAAATGGAATAAGTCCACCTAGTATTAATGCAGCTAATAATATTATTGCTTTTTTTGGAGAAACAGGTTTATCCGAACTTTTAGCGTAGTCTATTACTTTTGCATTCAAATCTGTAGCAGCTAAAGCAATTGCTGTTTCTTCTCTTTTTTGAAATAAATAAAGATAAATAGCTTCTTTTACTTTTTGCTGTCTGTCGATTATTCTGAACTCACGTTCTTGTCTAGGAACTTGCGCTAAGCGTGAACGTAAATCTTTTTCTTTAGTATCAAGTTCTTTTTGAGTGATCTTTAAAGAGCTCTCTAAACGAACTAAACTTGCCATTACAGAAGCTTTCATTGAAGCTATCTGGTCGTCTAATTTAATAACAGCCGGGTTACGAGAAGTAGAACTAGTACTAATTCTATTTCTGTCTAAAACCATTTTATTATATTCATTTATTAAGCTATTAGAGCTTTGGTCTGAAGATATAATATTACCAGGAATTAACTCACTTGGTTTGCTGCTACGTAAGAATTCAATCATAGATGAAACTACTTTTAGTTCTGTTTCATTTTGAATTATTTCTTTTTCGTATGTATTTGCATTTTGTAAATATAGACCTAATTCTGTTGGGATGTCAGTTATGCTATTTTTAGCTTTATATCCCTCTACATTTTTTTCAACATCACCTAATTCCTCAGTTATTAATTGTAAACGACTATCAATAAATTCAGAAGTTTTACGAGAAACTGATTTCTTATCAGCTATTGCTACATCATTGTAAATGTTGATAAGATTGTTTAAATAATCTATTGCTAATGCAGGAGTAGCATCTAAAAGTGATAAATCGATTACACTTGAAAATTTATCAGTAGGAGCAATTTGGATATTCTTAACATAACTATCTACTACTTTTTGAACAGGATAAATCTCTACTGCTAAATCTTTTACATCTTCTTCAGTATCATCTTCATTTTCTTCTTTAGCTTTTTTAAGAGTAGGAAGTGGTTTCGCTTTATTCTTCGTAACTTTTAATTTACCTATTAAAGTATCAATAGATTCTTCAAATTTATAATGACCAATTAATTCTTTATCTTCATTATATAAATCAAAAGAGTCTTCAGAAATGTTTTTTACATAAAAAGTATATCTGATATTGTCAAAATCAAATACTCTTTCTACAAAGTTAAAAGTAATTGGACTATTATCATATAGATTACTTTTAACTACGCGACCTTCATTAATATATGCAATATTTAAATCTAAACGACGAACTGTTTTTTCAGCTAGATTTCTAGATTGTAATATCTGTGTCTCATTTTCAACGTTACTCTTTCCTCCAGATAGCATACCTAAATCAGCAAATGCTGCTACTTCTGAAGCAATACCACCTCCTCTTTTCTCATCTTTGACAATGATGGTGGTATTAATTTTATAAATTTTCTGTGAATAACGTAAATAAATAAAAGCAACAACTAGAGTAAAGAATATACTTACCACAAACCAACGCCAATATATTACGTATTTTTCTAATTCCTCGCGAATGTTAATGTTCGCGTTTTCATTATTATCGAATTTGTTTTCCATGTTGTTTATTTCGTAGATAGAGCAATAATAGTTACTAATAATGATAAAGCTGATAAACCTAAACTTAAGTTAGGACCTACAACAGAAGAGTTAATTCTTGTTTTATTAGGTTCTACATAGACAATATCATTTTGATTAAGATAGTAATAAGGTGATGTCATAAAATCAGCCTTAGTCATATCCACTCTAATTGGAACTTTTTTGCCTTCTATTTCTCTTATAATTAAAACATTATCTCTTTTACCATAAACTGTCATATCACCTGATAAAGCTATTGCTTCTGCTAGAGTTAATCGTTCACTAGTAACAGTGTAAACTCCAGGTTTTATTACTTCCCCTTGCACAGTAACTTTGAAGTTCATTATTCTAAGGTTGATAATAGGATTGTTGATATATTGGCTTATTTCTGAAGTTAAATACTTTATTGCTTCGTCTCTAGAGAGTCCTCCTAATTTAATTTTTCCAAGGACAGGGAATTGAATATATCCTTCATTATCAATTAAATACAATTGTTGTTGCATTTGTCCTCCTACAGCAGGATTAAGAGGATTTGAAGTCATACTATTGACTAAGTTAAAAGGTGCAGCAGCTTCAACGTCTTCTGCAGAAACGATAATCATTAGTAAATCGTCAGCTCTTAAACGTGTTTTAAACTGAGAGTTGGTTGCATTATTTAATAGTACAGAATCAACATCTTGATAATACACTATCTTCTCTCTTGAAGCACAAGAAGTGAATAGAGTTATTATAGTAATTACTATAGCAAAATTAAATAGGAACTTATTTTTCATTAGTTTTTTGTGCAAATATAAAATTTATAGATAGGCAAAAAAAAAAATATTCAAAATAGACATATAAACTTGTAATCTTTTAATATTATTAATGAAGATTATTGTATTATTTTTTTGATATTATGCTGAATTAAAATGACATTTTTCTATTTAATACCTTATTTATCAATTTATAGATGACTGTTGTTTTTTATAGTTATTATTAATTGTTTATTGAAAAGTATATTTGACATATTCTTAAATAAATTATTCAAAAAAAAGCTTCTTTTTTCGAAGCTCGAAGTTTTGTCCTAAGTAAACTTTTCTTACCATTTCATCTTCAGCTAATTCTTCTGGAACACCTGCCTTTAGAATTCCACCCTCAAACATTAAGTAGGTTTTATCTGTAATAGCTAAAGTTTCTTGGACATTGTGATCGGTAATTAAAATACCAATATTTTTATTTTTTAGTTTAGCGACAATACGCTGGATGTCCTCCACTGCAACTGGGTCAACTCCCGCAAAAGGCTCATCTAAAAGAATGAATTTAGGGTCAGTTGCTAGCGCTCTCGCTATTTCTGTACGTCTTCTTTCTCCACCTGATAATAAGTCACCTCGGTTAGTACGTATATGTTCTAAGCTGAATTCTTCTATGAGAGATTCCATCTTAGCAATTTGTTCCTTCTTTGAAAGTTTTGTCAATTGCAATACGCTTAAAATATTATCCTCAATACTTAATTTTCTAAATACAGAAGCTTCTTGAGCAAGGTAACCAATACCATGTTGTGCTCTTTTGTACATAGGAAAATCTGTAATATCGGTATTATCCAAATAAATATGACCACTATTAGGTTTAACTAAACCAACAATCATATAGAAAGAGGTAGTCTTTCCTGCTCCATTAGGACCTAATAAACCAACAATTTCTCCTTGGTTTACTTCAACGGAAACACCTTTAACTACTTTTCTTTTCTTATATATTTTTACAATATTATCTGCTCTTAATTTCATGATTTTATAGTTTAGCTACGCTGTCAGAATCCTTTTTATCTAATTTTTTTGCGGATTGTACGAATTTAGAAATATAAATACTTACTTCATACAATATTAACAAAGGTATAGAAACTATAATTTGACTTACAACGTCTGGTGGTGTAATTACAGCTGCAATAATTAGAATTAACACAATTGCATATTTTCTATATTCTCTTAAAAATTGTGGTGTTACAAGCCCCATTACAGATAAGAAGTAGATGATGATAGGCAATTCAAATACTAATCCACAAGCAACAGATGTCGTTTTAACTAGACCTATATATGAATTAATATCAATTTGATTTTTAACAAACTCACTTACTTGAATATTGGAAAGAAAATTTATTGATAGAGGTGTAATTATATAAAAACCAAAAGCAACTCCTAAGAAAAATAATAATGAAGATATAATTATAAACAGTTTAGCATACTTTTTCTCATTTTGATATAATGCTGGACTAATAAATTTCCATATTTCCCATAAAATAAAAGGTACTGATATAATAAAACCAGCAGTAATACAAGTCCAAATAATTACTGAGAATTGCCCATCCATTGTTCTATTTTGAATTTCAAAGGGTAATTCTTTGCTACAGAAACTATCATCAAAATTAAAACGTTGTGCTAGTTTACAAAAGAAGCGATAGGTGATAAAATTAGGATCTTTTGGTGCGAAAATGATTTTATTAAAAATGAAGTCATTAAATATAAATGCAACGATACCTCCTCCTAAAATGAATACGGTAGATCTTACTAATAACCAGCGTAATTCTTCTAAATGGTCAAGGAAAGACATTTCCTTTTTTGAGTTTTTTATTTTGCCCATAATTTATATTTATACTATTCCTTCTTTTAAAATATCATGTAGATGAATGACTCCCACATACTCTTGATTATCTGTAACAAGTAATTGAGTAATCGAATTATCTTCTAATATAGAGAGTGCTTTTGATACATGCTCATTTGCATCTATTGACTTTGGATTACTAGTCATTATATCTAGTGCTTTAAAGTGCGACAAGTTATCACTTTTTTGCAGCATTCTTCGTAAATCTCCATCTGTAATAATCCCAATTAGTTTATTATTCTCCACTACGGCTGTCACTCCAAGACGTTTTTCTGAAATTTCAACGATGACATCTTTAATACTAGATTGAGGAGATACACTAGGTTTGTTTTCGCTTTTTAATATATTCTTTACTAGGAGTAATAGTTTTTTGCCCAATGCTCCTCCAGGGTGGTACATTGCGAAGTCATCAGGAGTAAAACTTCTCATTTCTATAAGACAAGCAGCTAAAGCATCGCCAAGAACCAATTGAGCAGTAGTGCTATTCATTGGAGCTAGGTTATTAGGGTCTGCTTCTCTTTCTACTTTTGAAAGTAAAATATAATCAGCTCCTTTAGCAAGAAAAGAATTCTCGTTTGCAGTAATAGCTATTAATTTATTACCCTGTCTTTTAAGAAGGGGAGTTAATACTTTTATTTCAGGGCTATTACCACTGTTTGATATACAGATTACACAATCGTTTGGTTGTACTAACCCTAAATCTCCATGAACTGCCTCTGCAGCGTGCATATAGATAGCGGGTGTCCCTGTAGAATTAAAGGTTGCGACTATTTTTGCACCGATTAGTGCACTTTTGCCTATTCCTGTCACAATGACTCTTCCTTTGCACTCCAAAATAATTTTTACGGCTTCTGCAAAATCTTCAGTAAGATAATTGATGAGATTTTTAACACTTTCACTTTCAGAGAGTAATGTGTTTTTTGCCGTATTTAATATAGTTGATGTAGTATTCAAAATTTGTGATTGTTAAATATTAGGTTTGAACTAAAGAAATTTTGTACCTTTAGGTACTGCAAATTTATGTAAAATACCATACAAAAATAATGAAATCAACTGAAATTGACTTGTACAAAGAGTTAAAGAGATTTTTCGGCTTTTCACAGTTCAAAGGTCTCCAAGAGGATGTGGTTAAAAGTATTATTTCAGGACATAATACTTTTGTAATTATGCCTACTGGAGGAGGGAAATCTCTATGCTATCAACTCCCAGCTTTAGTGTTGGAAGGTACAGCTATTGTTGTGTCTCCTCTTATTGCTTTGATGAAGAATCAGGTAGACGCTATACGTAGTTTATCTACTGAGCATGGCATAGCTCATGTGTTGAATTCTTCTTTGACCAAATCTGAAATCAATCAGGTAAAAGAAGATATTAAAAGTGGTGTTACAAAACTTTTATATGTTGCACCAGAGTCTTTAACAAAAGAGGAGTATGTTTCTTTCTTAAAAGAAGTAAAATTGTCTTTTGTTGCAATTGATGAAGCACACTGTATTTCTGAATGGGGGCATGACTTCAGACCAGAATACAGAAATCTACGTAATATTATTAGACAGTTAGGTGATATTCCAATGATTGGATTAACAGCTACTGCAACACCAAAAGTTCAAGAGGATATATTGAAAAATCTTGAAATTCCTGATGCTAATGTGTTTAAGGCTTCTTTTAATAGACCTAATTTGTTCTATGAGATACGTCCAAAAACTAAAAATATAGAATCAGATATTATACGCTTTATTAAACAAAATGCTGGGAAATCGGGTGTTATATATTGTTTGAGTCGTAAGAAAGTGGAGGAGATAGCAAATGTACTACAAGTAAATGGTATTAGTGCTGTACCTTATCATGCTGGATTGGATGCAAAAACGAGAGCAAAACATCAAGATATGTTCTTAATGGAAGATGTCGATGTCGTTGTTGCTACAATTGCATTTGGTATGGGAATAGATAAACCAGACGTTAGGTATGTTATACACCATGATATTCCAAAATCATTAGAAAGTTATTACCAAGAAACTGGTAGGGCTGGACGTGATGGTGGAGAAGGACATTGTTTAGCTTATTATTCATATAAAGATATTGAAAAGCTAGAGAAATTTATGGCTGGTAAACCTATTGCTGAACAAGAAATAGGGTTTGCATTGTTGCAGGAAGTTGTGGGTTATGCAGAAACTTCTATGTCACGACGTAAATTTTTACTACATTATTTTGGAGAGGAATTTGATGAAGTGAATGGTGAGGGAGCGGATATGGATGATAACGTTCGTAATCCAAAAACTAAAAATGAAGCTCAAGATAATGTCTGTAAAGTTATAGAAGTTGTTCGTGATGCTAAACAGTCTTATAAAACTAAAGAGATTGTTTTTGCACTTACTGGTAAGGTTAATGCTCTGCTTAAAGTAAATAAAGTTGATAGTCAGCCATTTTTTGGAATAGGTAAAGACCATGATGAAAAATATTGGATGGCTTTGATTAGACAGATGCTTGTTGCGGGACTGTTGAAGAAAGATATTGAAACTTATGGTATATTAAAGGTTACCGCACAAGGATTAGCATTTTTAGAAAAGCCAGTATCTTTTATGATGACTGAAGATCATGTTTATTCTGATAGTGACGCTGATAATGAAATTAATATTTCTAAAAACAATTCCGTTGCAGACGAAGTGTTAATAGGAATTCTTAAAGACCTGCGTAAAAAAGTTGCCAAAAAGAATAGCGTACCTCCTTTTGTTGTTTTTCAAGATCCTTCTTTAGAAGAGATGGGGTTAAAGTATCCTATTACTTTGGAAGAAATGGCAAATATTATAGGAGTAAGTGAAGGAAAAGCAAAGAAATATGGTAAAGATTTCGTTGATGTAATAAAAAATTATGTTGAAGAAAATGATATTATAAGACCTGATGATTTAGTTGTAAAATCTACAGGGGCTAATTCAGCTTTAAAACTTTATATTATTCAAAATGTTGATAGAAAGCTTTCGTTAGATGATATCGCTAAGGCAAAAGGTTTAGATATGGATTCTCTTTTGAAAGAAATGGAACAGATTGTTTATTCTGGTACAAAACTAAATCTAGATTATTGGATAGATGATGTATTAGACGAGGATCAGCAAGAAGAAATCTATGATTACTTTATGGATTCTGAAACTGATAATATTAAAGTGGCTTTAGAAGAATTTGATGGTGATTATGATACTGAAGAATTACGTTTAATGCGTATCCAGTTTATAAGTAAAGAAGCAAATTAGAACATAGTTTGTATATTATATTTGATTAAAAAATCTCCGAGTAGTTTCGGAGATTTTTTTATTCGTATAACTCTCCGCGATGTGGTTTTAATTTATCTCGAACTGCTCTCATTTGTTCATCGTTAACCACCATGTAAGCAATTGTATGATGATCAGATAATTGTTTTGCTTCAATAATTGTTATAGGTAGTTTTTCTATTTCTACGTATTCTTTTAAATGTATTACATGATGCTCCGCAATTTTTGCTCCGTCTGGGCCATGAAAGTCCCAGATTAGTTTTATTCTTCGTTCCATAGTGTTCTAAAGTTCTGATCAAAATTAAATAAAAAAAGTCTAATTGCTAAATACTTTTCTATGTAACTCCTAATGTAGAGCGATTGTGTGGTGATTGACGCTTTTGAATAGTTTGTGTATGTTCTTGCAGTTCTAGTTATAACTATACTAGACATTATGTAGTTAGAAAGGAGAATTTTACACAACAAAATCTCAATAATAAACGGAATCGACCTATATCTGTAAGATCACAAGAACTAAAATAGCATTATTTCGAAGGTTATTCAAGTTTCCTTCAACACTTCTTCAACATTCCTTCAACAAAATGCTCTCTAGCCCAAGCATTCTCGAAGAAGTGTTGAAGGATTCCCCTCGAGTGCCTGTAAATACAGTACTTACGAGCCGATTGGTTTTACGGTACAAATGAGGTTTTTTGGGAGTTAAATTATACCTTGAAGCTAGGTTTTATAAGGGGTAGGGAGGAAAAATATGTCTGATTTTGGGAAGGTGTTTTGGTGAAAAAACATATGAAGAATTTATAAATTAGAATAACAATTTATGAGTTGCCATAGCGTTATTGAATATGGTTGTACAATTTCTGTGAAGAAAGGATTAACTTTTTTGAAAGTGAATGATGTTAAAGTAAGAAGGGAAAGTTCGGTATAGGAGAGAAAAAGGTAAAGAATTGTTTCTGAACAGAATAAAATTTTTTGTATTCAAAAGCTAATAAATCATAGTTAAACATTGAGTATAAAGAGAAGTAATTAGATAAACAGTTTCTTTTTTTGTATTTTTGAAATTGATATAATATAATATGATATGAAAGAAGAGTTAGTGATATTGGTAAATGAAAAGGACGAACAGGTTGGTGTAATGGAAAAAATAGAAGCTCATGAAAAAGCATTATTACATAGAGCTTTTTCTGTTTTTATTTTAAATAAGAATAATGAAGTAATGTTACAACAACGCGCTGCTGAGAAATATCATTCACCTTTGTTGTGGACTAATACTTGTTGTAGTCATCAACGTGCTGGCGAGACAAATATAGAAGCTGGAAAAAGAAGGCTAAAGGAAGAAATGGGGTTTGAAGTTCCTTTGAAAGATGTGTTTAATTTTATCTACAAAGCACCTTTCTCAAATGGACTTACAGAACATGAGTTTGATCACGTAATGATTGGCTATTATGATGATGAACCAAATATTAATCCTGATGAAGTAGAAGCATGGAAATGGATGTCTATTGAAGATATTAAAGAAGATATGGAAAAGCATCCTGAATTATATACGGAGTGGTTTAAGATCATTTTTTCTAAGTTTTACCATTATATAGAAGCTCAAAAAAAATAATATCATGAGATTAACTATTAGTAGAAAAGCTCATTTTAATGCTGCCCATCGACTGTTTAGGAAAGAATGGTCAGATGAGAAAAATCAACGAATCTTTGGTAAATGTAATAATCCTAATTATCATGGGCATAATTATGAATTAATTGTTCATGTCACTGGAGAATTGGATGAGGAGACAGGATTTGTGATGGATTTGAAAGAGTTGTCAGATTTGATAAAACAGGAGATTGAAGAAGCTTTTGATCATAAGAATTTAAATTTAGATGTTCCTGAGTTTGCAGATTTGATACCGACAGCTGAGAATATTGCAATTGTTATATGGAGAAAATTAAGACCTTTTATACCAAAAGATAAAGATTTAGAGGTTGTTTTATACGAAACTGCAAGAAATTTCGTGTCGTATAAAGGAACTGTCTAAAAAATATTAATAATGATAGAAAATTAGTAAATTTGCAGCTTGATTTTTTTGAAAAGAGGAAAAGTAAAAATAAGTAATGAACTTATTATATTTATACAGGAAGGTTTAATATATGGGCTTTAATCAATATCCTATAGTATTTACGCCTATACTCAAAGAGAGGATTTGGGGAGGTAGTAAGTTAAATACAATATTAGGGAAAGATATACATTCAGACAGTGTAGGAGAGAGTTGGGAAATATCGGGAGTTACCGATGACGTGAGTATTGTGTCTAATGGAGAATATGAAGGTTGGGATTTAGAGAAGCTCATTGATCAGTTTCCTAATGAATTATTAGGAGATTATATTTATAAGCGCTTTGGGAAGAAATTTCCATTATTGTTTAAGTTCTTAGATGCGAAAGAGGACTTATCTATTCAACTTCATCCTGATGATGACTTAGCGATGAAGAGACATCAGTCGCTTGGAAAAACGGAGATGTGGTATGTAATGCAAGCAGACCCTGGTGCTAGAGTCGTTGTTGATTTTAAAGAAGGAGTAACTCCTAAAGATTATCTACATCATTTAGAGTCCAAGAGTTTACCCAATATTCTTAAAGAAATACCTGTGAAAAAAGGAGATGCTTTTTTTATTCAAACAGGTACAGTTCACGCAATAGGTGCAGGTGTTTTACTTGCAGAAATTCAGCAAACATCAGATATTACTTACCGCGTTTATGACTGGGATAGAACTGACTCAGAAGGCAAGTCACGTGAGTTACATGTTGACTTAGCATTAGAGGCGATTAACTATGATGCAAAACAAGTAGAGCTAGCTTATTCAAACGAGGAAGATAGTGCTAACGAAGTGGTAGAATGTCCTTATTTTTCTGTTAATATAGTGCCTCTAAAGCACTGTTATAAAAAAGATAAGGGAACAGATCGTTTTTGTTTATATGTGTGTACAGAAGGAGAATGTGAGTTTGAAGTAAATAACGAGAAGTTTAGTTTTAGCAAAGGTGATACTGTATTAATACCAGCAATTATAAACGAAGTAAAAGTAAGTGGTAAAGCAACATTATTAGAGATATTTGTTTCATAAAATATTTAGTATCTGTAATAATTAAGTTGTAGCTTTGCAGCAAAATTTAATATTTAAATTAGGAAATTATGGCAAGTGTAAAAAACTTAAAAAAGGATATCCACTACGTGTTAGGAGATATTATCCAAGCTATCTATATTCACGAAATGACTAATAATGGAGCTACTCCTGAGACTAGTGCTTTATTAGAAGAAGCATTGACATCATTCGATACTTTGATAGATGAAGTTAACCTTAAAGGAATAGAAAATAAAAAAGCACATTTTAAAGGAGTTTATACAAAATTGGAAACTATTGCTGGTCAATTAGTTGAAAAAATAAACGCTCTTTAAGAGAAAAAAAGATTAAAAAACACGCTTAAAGGCTTGTGAAATTCGAAAAGCGTGTTATCTTTGCACTCGCAAAAT
>NZ_BAEX01000042.1 GCF_000246945.1 Myroides injenensis M09-0166 | reverse complement strand
TCGCTTTTTTGATTGTCTTTAAAGATTTTATCGAATACCAGACTGGTTTAAATAAGTATGATACTTTGCACTATTTACATTATGCTGAGCTAGTGTCTTAGCAAATTCATGATAACCAATTCTATCTACGCTAGCACAGAAATAAATATAATCATGTTTTTCAGCATTAAGAACTGCATCAATTGCATTTTTATCTGGCATAAATATTGGACCTGGAGGTAACCCAGTATTCAAATAGGTATTATATGGTGAAGGTATCTCTTTATGTTTATTATATACCCTGTATATCTTTTCATCAAAGTCCCCTGTATATAATTTATAAGCGTAAACTAAAGTAGGATCAGCCTGCAATGGCATACCTAGTTTCAATCTATTCAAATAAGCCCCTGCTACTTTAGGACGTTCATCTATTTTAGTTGTTTCCTTTTGAACAATAGAAGCTAAAATAGAAACTTCTATAGGAGATAATCCCAATTCTTCTGCTTTTGCTTTTCGCTCATCATTCCAAAATCGCATATATTCATTATATAGCTTGTTACGCATCTTTATAGGGTTGACATTCCAATAAAACTCATACGTATCTGGTACAAAAGCAACAAGAACATTCTCTTTTGTTAACTCATTATCTTCTAAAAACTTATGAGCAGTAAAAGCCTCTAAAATACTTAAACTATCTGCTTCTATTTGAGTAGCTAATCGACCCGCTAAATTTTCGATACGCTCTTGATTATTATAAGTTACTTTCACTGGTATATTAACGCGTAATGCTTGCGTAATATCGTAACTATTCATTCCATTTTTTAATCTAAAGCGTCCTGCTGACATTGAATATGGGTAACTTCTCTGTTCTGCAATTTCTTCAAATCCTTTTGGATCTTTTAAATAAGCTTTAAATTGAGAATACACTTTATCAAATGTATCTGATTCTCTCACATAGATATACTCGTTTTCATCCCAACCTTGTAAATTGGCCTTAAATGCTTTACCATACCATATATACAAGTATCCCATTAAGCCAAAACCACCTAAAACGACAATTAAGACAATGATGTTTTTAATTTTCATCTGTATTATTAAATATTAATTGATATAATGCTTCATCTTTATAGGTCTTCCCTACTCGATTCCATTGTTTTTTTACTCCTATTTCTTGAAACCCTTGACCTGTGAACAATTGAATACTTGCCGTATTATCAGTCGATATATTAGCATATAACTGGTGTAAAAATAAGTGATTCTTACTATAATTAACTACTAATTCTAAAGCTTCTTTTCCAATACCTTTTCTCCTATTATCTTCATATTGGATTACAATACCTACACCTGCTCTATTATTCTGTGGATTGTAATCAAATAAATCAATTAGACCTAATGTACTACCAGATAAAATATCACATATTACTAAACGCAATTGTTTAGCCTCATATATATCTTGATAGGCATTTTCTAAATATTGTCGAATCAGAAAACGACTATATGGAGTTTGAGTATTACTCACCTCCCATAGTTTCATATCATTTTCTATCAGAAAAACAAACTCTAAATCTTCAGGTTCGAGTGCCCTTAAATAAATTAATTCACCTTGTATAAACATAATTATAGGACAAAATTACCTTCAAAAACTAATTCTGCAGGTCCGCTTAAATACACATTTTTATAGCAGCCATTTTCTACTTCAAATGAAACTTCTAATTCGCCACCTTCTACCTCAATTCTAACCTTGGTATCATCTGCTTTTCCCTGATGATACATAGATATAGCAACAGCTGTAGCACCCGTACCACACGATAAAGTTTCATCCTCCACTCCTCGTTCATAAGTACGAATACGAAAATGATTAGGTCCCTCTTGTTCTACAAAATTTACATTGGTTCCTTTTGGACTATATAAATCACTTTCTCTTATTGCTTTTCCTTTCGCATACACAGCAAATCGCTCTAGCTCACGTACTACCTGCACATGATGAGGAGATCCTGTATTTAAAAAAGTAAATTTCTTATCTACTTCTATTTCATTTACATCAATCATTTTTAATGAAACTATTCCATTACTATCGATATGTGCATCATGCTCACCATCAATGGCAATAAACTCACATTCATTATCAATAATTCCAAGATGTTTAGCAAAAGCTACTATACAACGTCCACCATTACCACACATTGTACTCTCCGCACCATCCGCATTATAATATACCATGCGAAAATCATATTCATCAGCATCTTCTAATAATATAAGACCATCTCCTCCAACACCAAACTTACGGTCGCATAATAATTCTACGAGTTCTTGATTATCTTTTGGAAACTTTGACTGGCGATTATCGATCATCACAAAATCATTTCCAGTACCTTGATATTTATAAAATTTCAACATAATATGATTGATTAGAATCAACAAATTTACAAATATTGTTGATTATTCTATCAATGTTAATCGTTGGTTAAAGATTTTCTTATATATCAATTACTTATTTAACTTTACTCTTAAATCTATAATTATTCAATTGATTATGAAGAAAACGTTTGGGTTATTAATACTTTGCCTATTTAGCGGTGCAATAACTTTAACAGGTTATAAGTATTTTTTTGAAAACAATGCACCACAAGAAACACTTGAGGAAATTCACAACTCTTTTTCTGAATCACAATTACCTCATCAAAAAACAAATCGTACAACACCTCCAACAAATTTTACTGAAGCAGCTGAAAATACAGTTAACGCAGTAGTACACGTAAAAAACTTAAGTTATGTAAGGACTAGAAGTAATCCTTTACTTGAGTATTTTTATGGATACAAAGGAGGTACACAAGCTCAAGTGGGTATGGGATCTGGCGTAATTATCACAGAAGACGGTTATATCGTAACTAACAATCACGTAATTGCAAATGCCTCCGAACTTGAAGTTACATTAAATAATAATAAAACATATAAGGCAAAACTAATTGGTACAGACAAACAAATGGATATTGCTTTATTAAAAATAGAAAGTAGTGACAAACTTCCTTATTTGGTGTTTGGCGATTCTGACGAATTAAAGTTAGGTGAATGGGTATTAGCTGTCGGTAATCCTTATAATCTAAATTCTACCGTAACTGCAGGTATTATCTCTGCAAAAGCGAGAAACTTATCAAAAGGAGGTATTCAATCCTTTATCCAAACAGATGCAGCTATTAATCCAGGAAACAGTGGTGGTGCACTTGTCAACACAAATGGAGAACTAATTGGTATTAATACAATGATATCTTCAAATACGGGATCGTATGTAGGTTATGCTTTTGCTGTTCCATCTAATGTAACAAAAAAAATAATAGAAGATTTACTTGAATATGGAAATGTGCAACAAGGAGTACTTGGGGTTACAGGTGTCGAATTAAATAATTCTATAGCCAAACAACTTAATATTGATCAAACTCAAGGCTTTTATATTCAGTCTGTCATTCCGAATTCAGGTGCCCAAAAAGCAGGTTTAAAGCAAGGTGACATTATCTCTAAAATCAATAATAAAGATATACTGACCTTTGTAGATATAAAATCTATCTTAAATACCAAAAGACCTAATGATATTGTAAATATAGAACTGCTTAGAGACAAGAAATCAATAAATGTAGATATAAGTCTTATCAAAGCCCAAAGCCCTCAAATATTCTATAACGGTTTTGAATTTGAAGAACTTTCTCCTCAAGAAAAAGAAACGCATCAAATTAATTATGGTTTAAAAATAGTATCAGTCAATAACAGTCGCTTTAAACCTTACAAAGATGAATTAGAAGGAGGAATCTTACTTGCCATAAATGGCGTGAAAATTAGTAGCGCTTCACAAGCACAAGAAATTCTAACGCAATTAGAAACCAATAGTAAAACAAAGTTAGAAATCATTAGCTCAAATGGCGATCTAATTCGTTTACTAATATAAAGACAGTGTTCACCCAAAAGCCTTCAAAAAAGAAGGCTTTTTAGTTTTAACACTTGATTTATTCATTAAAAAAGCAGACTTTTGCACTAATTTTATACAACACAATCTAAATAATGAAAAATACAAGTTTATACGAAAAGGAATTGGCTTTTCAAGCAGATCGTAGAAAAGCATGTGTGGAATTTATCAAAATCGTAAGTGACTTATGGTATGATAAATCTATAGAATTGTTAATGTTTCGTAATCAATTAATTGATCGAAGCGTAAGTGATATTATCAATCTTCATGAATATGCTGCGAAATTTGTTGGGAAACCAATTAATATTTTCGATTCTGTAGAAATTGCTAGAGCTATTCAACAGGCAGACTTGCCACCTTCAAGAATTGACATAGGTAGATTAACTTATGAATACCATTTAGAAGACAATAAACATAGCAATGCTTTAGGCTTCGTAGTGAACAAATTAAAAGATGCTAAAGAAACAGAAGAACTTGTTCCTAAAGATGTAGTTTTATATGGTTTTGGACGTATTGGACGTCTACTTGCTCGCGAGTTAATGAACAAAATTGGTAAAGGACAACAAATGCGCCTTAGAGCAATTGTTACTCGTGATAAAAATGATCCAGTTTTATTAGAAAAGAGAGCTTCTTTATTAAAATATGACTCAGTTCATGGTGATTTTGAAGGTTCAGTAATAGCTGATCCAGAAAACAATGCTTTAATTATCAATGGTACTACTGTACATATGATTTCTGCAAATGCTCCTGAGGATATTGACTATACTGCATACGATATTGAAAATGCTTTAATTATAGATAATACAGGTGCATTCAAAACAGATGAAGATCTAAAACGTCATTTAACTTCAAAAGGAGCTTCTAAAGTATTATTGACTGCTCCTGGTAAAGGTATTCCAAATATTGTACATGGAGTAAACCACCGAGAATACAATCCTGAAGAAATTGATATTTGGTCAGCAGCATCTTGTACAACAAATGCTATTACTCCAGTATTAAAAGTTATTGAAGACAATTTAGGAGTTGTAAAAGGACACTTAGAAACAATCCACGCTTACACTAATGACCAAAACCTAGTTGATAATATGCACAAAAAATACCGTCGTGGTAGAGCTGCTGCATTAAACATGGTTATTACTGAAACTGGTGCTGGAAGTGCTGTTGCAAAAGCACTACCTGCTTTAGCTGGTAAACTTACTTCTAATGCTATACGTGTTCCTGTTCCTAATGGATCTTTAGTAGTTTTAAACTTAGAGGTTGAAAAGAATACTTCTGTTGAAGAACTAAACGATATTATGCGTCAAGCTGCTCTAAACGGAGAACTAGTAGAACAAATTAAATATTCTATTAATAACGAATTAGTATCTTCTGATATTGTTGGTACTTCAGCTCCTTCAATATTTGACAGTAAAGCTACTATCGTTTCAGCTGATGGTAAAAACATTGTAATGTACGTATGGTACGATAACGAATATGGTTACAGCCACCAAGTTATTCGTTTAGCTAAATACATTGCACAAGTAAGACGTTATACTTATTATTAGTAAACAATATATTTTAGACATAGAAAAAGCCTTATGAATTTTATCATAAGGCTTTTTTTAATTTCTATAATTCTAATATTATTTTTCTAATAATTGATCGAGTGCTACTCTAAATTTTGAACTATTCCAATCAGCAGCTCTAAATTTTTTAACTACGATATTCCCTTTTTTATCGATCACATAAGATGCAGGGATACTAGTAGAGTAAAGGAGCGCTGGGGGTGTATTTTGTGAATAATACACAGGTAATGTATAACCATTCTTTTCTTTAAAAGCTTTAACTTTCTCAGGACTCTCATTAGTTACAAACATAAAAACTACTTTATCTTTATAATCGTTATACAACTCTTGAAAGCTAGGTTTCTCAGCTATACATGGAGGGCACCAAGTCGCCCAAAAATTAATAATAATTACTTTGCCTTCAATATTTTTAAAATCTACTGTATTCCCCTTTTCATCCGTCAATAACCAATCACCAAATTTCACTTGTTGTTGATCATCTACTTTCTCCACAGTTGGACTCATTGCAACCAAACGATTTACCCATACCTTAAAACTATTTCCTAAAGGTGTAAATAACACAACAATTATAAATGCTGCAAAAAGAATATTAAAAAACAACTTCGTTTTTTTATTTTGTACTGCCATTTTGTTAATTAACTAGAATTCAAATATATTCAATAATTAATACAATACAATGTATAAATCAACAAAAGCAAAAATATTTTATTTTATTTAACACAATAAAAGCAATTAAATCTTAAAAATAAATAGATATAACAAAACATAAGTGATAAATACAAAATATAATGAAATGTTTAATCTTATCTATCCATATAATAAAAGTAATTATTACTCTTTTTTATCTTCAAACATCTCATTAAAACTAACCACCTCTTTACCTGGTAATACCAAATTTAAGACTACTCCAATAATTGAAGCTAATGCCATCCCTTCTAAGGAGAATAAATCTCCTACATGAATAGCTGCTCCACCTATTCCAATAATCAGAATAACCGAAGAAATGATTAGATTGCGCTTTCTCTTAAAATCTATCTTATTTTCCACCAACATACGCAAACCACTAGAAGCAATTATACCAAAAAGCAGAATAGATACACCTCCCATTACTGGAGCGGGAATTGTACTTAACAATGCTGCAATCTTACCACAGAATCCAAATAGAATTGCAAAAATAGCTGCACCTATAAAAATATAAATACTAAAAGCACGCGTTATTGCTAATACTCCAATATTCTCGCCATATGTTGTATTTGGTGGACCTCCAATTACAGCAGCTAACATAGTAGCAACCCCATCCCCTAACATTGATCTATGTAAACCAGGATCCTTGATCAAATCTTTATTAATTACTCTACTCAGTACTAATTGATGCCCAATATGTTCAGCAATAGGAACAATAGCAACTGGAATCATTAACAAAATTACATACCAAGAGATCGATGGAGTATAATCTACAAAAGGAAACATAAAATCTGGTACTGCAAACCACTTAGCCTCTATTACGCTTTCAAAATGAACTATTCCCATAATACAAGAGAAGAGATAACCTCCTATAATACCAATTAACACAGGTACTACACTAAGAAATCCTCTTGTAAAAATAGCTGTAATAATAGTGATAACTAGTGTCACTAAACCAATTACTACATAGGTTAAATCATATACTCCTTCAGAATTATTTGTTATCATACCTACTGCAGTACTAGCTAAACCAAGACCTATAACCATAATTACAGGACCAACTACGATAGGAGGTAGTAATTTCATTAACCAATTAGTTCCAGCTTTAGCAATTAATAATGCTACTAAAGAATAAACAACCCCTACTAAGAAACTCCCCACTAGAAAACTTCCTACTGGCATATCAGAATTAGGATCCGCCTCTAAAGCTTTCAAAACAATAATTGGGTTGATAAAGGCAAATGACGAACCTAAATATGAAGGAACTTTTCCTCTAGTTATAGCTATAAAAGCTAAGGTAGCAATACCACTTGAAATTAGAGCAATTGCAGGATTCATACCTGTTAAGGTTGGTACTAAAACAGTTGCTCCAAACATTGCAAATAAATGTTGAATACTCAATACAATCCATTGACCGAATTTTGGCTTCTCATCTACCGCAAGTACGATACTTTTTTCTTCCATTTTACTAAAAAATATAACGATTTATCAAAAGTACCTATTTGATTCTATATTTTAATACAAACTATGCTATAAATAAGAAAAGGGAGCTTCATAACTGAAACTCCCTTTACATATTTAGTCAATGATTCTATTGACTATATTATTTATTAGTAGGAATAGGCTTAAACTTAGTAAGATTAATACCTTCTACTGCATTTTTATATTCTTCAATAGTAGGTACTCTTCCTAAAATTGCTGAAAGCACAACTACTGGTGTAGATGCAAGTAAAGACTCTCCTTTTTTGCGTTCCGAATCTTCCACAACACGTCCTTGGAATAAACGAGTAGAAGTTGCCATTACTGTATCACCTTTTGCAGCTTTTTCTTGGTTACCCATACACAAGTTACAACCAGGGCGTTCTAGATACATAATATTTTCATATTCTGTACGAGCGTTATTCTTTGGTAATAAATCACTGAATTCAAATCCTGAATATTTTTGCAAGTATTCCCAATCTCCTTCAGCTTTCAACTCATCTATAATATTATATGTTGGAGCTGCCACTACCAATGGTGCATTAAATTTAACTGTTCCATTTTGCTTCTCTAAATTTCTAAGCATTTGAGAAACAATTTTTAAGTCATCTTTATGAACCATACAAGATCCAACAAACCCTAAATCTACTTTCTTGTCACCACCATAGAATGATAATTCTCTAATAGTATCGTGAGTATAACGTTTAGAAACATCTTCATTATTAACGTCTGGGTCAGCAATCATTGGTTCGTCAATTAAATCTAAATCAACTACTACCTCAGCATAATATTTAGCATTGTCATCTGGTTTTAGAGCTGGTTTCTCACCTGTTCTAATTTCCTCAATTCTCTTATTAGCTTTATTGATTAAACCTTGCAAAACATGATTTTTATTATCCATACCCTTGTCAATCATAATTTGGATACGGCTTTTAGCGATTTCTAAAGATTCAATTAAAGTATCATCTTGAGAAATACAGATAGAAGCTTTAGCTTTCATCTCTGCTGTCCAGTCAGTAAATGTAAATGCTTGGTCAGCTAATAAAGTACCAATATGTACCTCAATAATTCTACCTTGGAATACGTTCTCTCCTCCAAATTGTTTCAACATTTGAGATTGAGTAGCATGAACTACATCACGGAAGTCAACATGCTCTTTCATATTACCTTTAAAAGTAACTTTAACTGACTCTGGAATTGGCATAGAAGCCTCCCCAGTTGCTAAAGCAAGAGCAACAGTACCTGAATCCGCACCAAAAGCTACACCTTTTGACATTCTAGTATGTGAATCTCCACCAATAATGATAGCCCAATCATCGATTGTTATATCATTAAGTACTTTGTGAATTACGTCAGTCATTGAATGATATACACCTTTAGGGTCACGTGCAGTGATTAACCCAAAGTCATTCATGAATTTCATTAATTTAGGAATATTTGCTTGCGCTTTTTTATCCCAAACTGATGCAGTGTGACATCCTGATTGGTAAGCTCCATCTAAGATTGGAGAAATAACAGTTGCTGCCATTGCCTCTAACTCTTGAGCAGTCATTAATCCTGTTGTATCTTGAGATCCAACAATATTAACTTCTACACGTACATCAGAACCTGCATGTAATACTTTTCCATCTGCTACACCTACAGCATTTTTATTAAAAATCTTTTCTACTGCTGTAAGTCCTTGTCCTTCTATAGAAATTTCTTTTGAAGGAGCATAAACTACTGGTGCTTCAATACCTAATAATTTAGCCGCAAAAGTTTGTAGTTTTTTACCAAAAACGATAGCATAAGAACCACCTGCTTTGATAAATTCCATTTTTTGTGGAGTAAGAGCTTTTGAAATATCTATTAACTCTTTATCTCCATTATATAATTTCTTTGTCTTAGTATTAATTGTTAATACAGTACCTGTTGCTACTGAATAAACTTCTTCTAAAATAGGTTCTCCATTTTCATTAAGAACTACTTTACCGTTCTCATCTGTTTTCTTAACCCAGTTTTTTAGGTCTAAACCGATACCTCCAGTTACATCTACAGTTGTCAAGAAAATTGGTGAAATACCATTAGTTCCCCCTACAATAGGTGCAATATTAACAAAAGGAACGTAAGGACTTGCTTGTTTACCTGTCCATAAAGCTACGTTGTTAACCCCTGACATTCTAGAAGACCCAACTCCCATAGTACCTTTTTCAGCTACTAACATTACACTTTTTCCTGGGTGTAATTCTTGTAAGTCTTTAATTTGCTTTTGTGCCTCAGGAGTAATCATACATTTACCATGAAGCTCACGATCTGAACGAGAGTGCGCTTGATTACCTGGAGATAATAAATCGGTAGAAATATCACCTTCTCCAGCAATAAAAGTTACGATATCTATCTTTTCTGGAACATCCGGAAGTTTAGTAAAGAACTCAGCTTTAGCATAACTCTCCACGATATCTTTTGCAATTACATTTCCTTGTAAGAAAGCTTCTTTCAAACGAGCTGTATCTGCATCGTATAAATAAACTTGTGTTTTAAGCACTTTTGCAGCTTCTTCTGCAATAGCTAAATCATTTCCTAAAGCCAAATCAAGAAGTACCTCTATTGAAGGTCCCCCTTTCATATGAGACAATAACTCAAATGCAAATGCAGGAGTGATCTCTTTTACTACCTCTTGTCCTAAGATAATTTCTTTTAAAAACTTAGCTTTAACTCCAGC
Organism: Myroides injenensis M09-0166; assembly: GCF_000246945.1. GTDB lineage: Bacteria > Bacteroidota > Bacteroidia > Flavobacteriales > Flavobacteriaceae > Flavobacterium > Flavobacterium injenense. Next base: position 19,129 of record NZ_BAEX01000042.1, on the reverse strand, counting down.
AGCACTAGTTGTACCAGGTAAAACATTATAAATAAAAAGTTTTAGAGAATCTTCGCGATGTTCATGTGCTGTGTCTTTTATTTGCTCAATAATTTCGCTTAATAAATCAGCACCATCAATTGGTTTTGGGTTAAGTCCTTGACTTTTTCTTTCTTCAATTTCGTTGATGTAATCCTTGTAAAGGCTCATAATTAATATCTGTTTAATTAAAGGTTGATAGATTAAAAATGACATCGTTACCAACCTATGTATGTTATTATGTATTAGTTTTACTATAAGTTCTTTTTATTTTGTGCAAAGTCAACAACATAAATTATTTATTCCTTTTCCACTTTTATCTATAGATTGCACATTTTAATAAAAGAAATTTAATATTGAGTAAATAGTAAATTTCATATTGTTCTCATCTATATTAAGCACATTTTAAATAATTAAAGCTCAAACACTCTGCTCTTAAAAAGAGTTTATCTTATATCTTAATTTTTGTCATTACAAATTTAATCAAACTAATTTATATTCAAAAATTTTTAATGTTTCACACAAATACAAAAATTATTATTTATAAACATTCTATTTTAATGAATAAAACCCAATAATTTTAATAAACAAGACTTGTTTTTCTGAAATCATTCATTTTTTAATGCTTAAAATATCATTTTGCAATATTTACTCTTTATTTTATAAAAAAACGACATTTTAGCTTTTTGCCAAAATGTCGTTTTCTTAATTCAGAATTACATAATTCTTATTTATTGAGCCAATTATTACGGAATTTACAATCACGAAATTCGCCCTGAATGTTAATATATGCGTCTTTTATTTTCTTTCCTATCCACTTTTGGATCTCTTCACCTTGTTTTTTGTTCAAAGCCATACTCATTACCTTAGTATAATCTTCAACAAAATCAATTTTGTGTTCTGGAATTTTCTTATTTATCGTTACAATTCTAAAATCTTTTGATTGAGTCGAGTGATTTGTCTTAGTTGCTATTTGTGAAACCTCACCCTCTTTTAAACCAGAAACCATAAAATACAATTCACGATCATCCATATTGTTTAATTCAAAGCGGGTATCCATTGTACGAGGATCTTTAATAATACCCTCATTCAATCTCGTGTCTTTTTCATCTGATGATGATACAGCAGCCTCTGCAAATGTAATTTCTTTATTAACAATCTTTTCGCGAATTCCTTCTAATTTCTTTTTTGCTTCTTCTATTGCCTCTGAAGTTGCTTTAGGTACTAATAAAATATGTCTTAAATCTAAATGTTGTCCTCTGATTTTTTCCAACATAATTATATGGTAACCAAATTCAGTTTCAAATGGCTCAGAAATCTCCCCTTCTGCCAAACTAAATGCTACCTCTTTAAACTCTTTAACAAATGGAGATTTTTTAGTTATAGAGAAGAACCCACCATTAGCAGCTGAACCTTTATCATCTGTAAATAAAACTGCTTTACTAAAGAAACTTGCGCCATTCTCTAGAACATCTTTTTTCATTTCGTTAAGACGATCTATTACTTTTTGTTTTTGTTCTTTAGAAACTTCTGGTTTAATTACAATCTCAGCAATTTCTACTTCATCCCCAATTGTTGGGATTTGATCTTTAGGAATAGAGTTAAAGAACTGACGCACCTCCTCAGGAGTGATAGTCACTTTCTCTACAATATGCTTTTGCATATTCTGCGTCAACTTATTTTGCTTTACAATTTCAAAAAAGTATTCTCTGAACTCCTCTTCACTTTTCTTATTATAGAATTGTAAGATTTTATCCATTGACCCTACATCTTCAACCATTCGGTTTATTTGTTCAGTCATAAAACTAGTAACTTCTGCATCAGGAACATCTAAACTATCCTGAACAGCTTGATGCGCAAATAATTTGTCTTCCAATAATTTCTCAAATAAATCACATCTTGACAAATCACCAACAGGTATATTTTGAGCTTTTAACTCTATTAAAGTCTTGTCTATCTCAGACTCCAAAATAACGTATTTACCTACTACTCCTACTACTCCATCAATTTTCTTTTTCTGCGTCGAATTTATTTGACTGTGAGAAAAACTTACAAAAGACAACGACATAGCTAACGCTAACACTGTCTTCTTATTTAAAAACTTCATACCTCTTATTGTTTTTAGCATCTTTTAAAATATCTTCTTGTATCATTTTTAATAATTCAACTTTACGATCATTCAAGACTAATAATCGTAAAGACTTTTCCATATAATCATAAGGAATAACACTTCCTCGGGACTTTACAGCATTTACCTTGACAAAATAAGTACTATTTTCGTCATTCACCTCAAAATTATTGTTATTTTTTAGGTAGCTATCTCTATTCTCAACATTTAGAAACGGTAATTTGTCATAAATATTTTTGACATCTATCCAAATTGAATCATTTAATGCATAAGATTTCATTTGCAAAGATAGATTTTCCAAACTATTAAATTCTTTTCTATCCTTCGAATTAAACTTTTTCTTAATCTTCGAAAAATTAGTATTGTCATTTAACACGTTGACATAACTTAACTTGACAAGCATATCATCGACAATAAAGTTTTCTTTATATAGATCATAAAAATCATGTAAATCCTTAGAAGATACAACTGTGTCTATTTTATTCTGAACCAGTTTTTCTAAATAAGCTTTAATTAACAAGTCACTTTTAAAATTCTCAACCATATCGTTAATCTCAGACTTTTTTTCATCTGATAAATTAAACTCAGCTACATCAATTAACAATTGTTTCGTTGCCCATTTATCAATAGATTTTTGCAACAAAGCAATACTATCTTCACCTACTAATTGTATAGGAATTAACTCCTTAAGTTGATCTTCTGTTAAATAACTATTATTTACTCTAGCTACAACATCTTTACCCAAAGAAGCTTCATCTCCTTTCTTACAAGAAATTACTCCTATAAAACTACATAAAGCTATGCTGTAAACTAGCAGTCCTCTTTTAATATTCATGTATTATACTGTTAAGCTTTAATTATAATTTTTAAAGTCACTTTTACAAAAATAACGAATAACTCTGCCATTTGAGTATATAAAACACTTCTAATTTAAAAAATAAGAGTAATTAACTTTTAAGAACAACTATTTAGTATTAAAAAAAGAATGTATTACTACTATAACCTCATACCTGAACTTCTTGCTGATCCCAAAAAACTTCAACCAATATATTAAGGTATAAAAATGCAGCCGCCATCACAACAACTTTTACCGCGTATATCAATAAGTAACTATTGAGTAAGATTTAATGATTGAAAGCCTATATACTATTATCCCAATCCTTACTACCCTTAAAATAAAACTACCGAATTCTCCAAAATATAACTACTTTTGTAGCCTAAAATTTTTAATAATGAGTTTTTTAAAGGAAATTGAACGCAGGAGAACATTTGGTGTTATTGCGCACCCTGATGCTGGTAAGACAACTTTAACCGAGAAGTTACTTCTATTTGGTGGAGCGATACAAGAAGCAGGGGCCGTAAAAAACAACAAAATTAAAAAAGGAGCTACTTCCGATTTTATGGAAATCGAGCGTCAGAGAGGAATTTCTGTTGCAACATCTGTTCTTGCTTTTAATTATAAAGATAAAAAAATAAACATTTTAGATACTCCTGGTCACAAGGACTTTGCTGAAGATACATTTAGAACTCTTACTGCTGTAGATAGCGTTATTGTGGTTATTGACGTAGCTAAAGGGGTTGAGGAACAAACAGAAAAACTTGTCGAAGTTTGTCGTATGCGAAATATACCTATGATTGTTTTCATTAACAAATTAGATAGAGAAGGTCGTGACGCATTTGACTTATTAGATGAAGTAGAACAAAAACTTCAGCTAAAAGTCACTCCTCTTAGTTTCCCTATAGGAATGGGGTATGATTTTAAAGGTATCTACAATATATGGGAAAAAAACATTAACCTATTTAGTGAAGATAGTCGTAAAAATATCGAAGATGTTATAAAAATTTCTAACTTAAATTCAGAAGAACTAAATAAACTAGTAGGACAAAAACCTGCTGATAGATTAAGAGAAGAACTAGAAATCATAGAGGGTATCTATCCTGAATTCGATAGAGAGCAATATGTAAAAGGAGAATTGCAACCTGTGTTTTTTGGGTCAGCATTAAACAATTTTGGTGTTAGAGAACTATTAGACTGCTTTGTTGATATAGCTCCATCTCCTCTACCAAAAAATTCTGATACTAGATTAGTAGAACCTACTGAAAAAACTTTCTCTGGCTTCGTATTTAAAATACATGCCAATATGGACCCTAAACACAGAGACCGTTTAGCATTCATAAAAATTGTATCAGGTACATTTGAAAGAAATACGCCTTATCTACACGTAAGACAAGGTAAAAAATTAAAATTTGCAAGCCCTAATGCTTTCTTTGCAGAAAAGAAGGAAATTGTTGATATATCATATGCCGGAGATATTGTAGGTCTTCACGATACAGGTAACTTTAAAATCGGTGACACCTTAACAGAGGGTGAATTAATGAATTTCAGAGGAATTCCAAACTTTTCACCAGAGCACTTCCGCTATATTAATAATGCCGATCCAATGAAATCAAAACAATTGGAAAAAGGTGTAGATCAGTTAATGGATGAAGGTGTAGCACAGTTGTTTACATTAGAAATGAATGGTCGTAAAGTAATCGGTACAGTAGGTGCTCTGCAATATGAAGTTATTCAATATCGTCTAGAACATGAATACGGTGCTAAATGTACTTACGAAAACTTTGCTGCGTATAAGGCTTGTTGGGTAAAACCAGATGACCCTAAGAATGAAGAATTTAAAGAGTTTAAGCGTATCAAGCAAAAATACTTAGCTACTGATAAATCTGGTCAGCTTGTATTCTTAGCTGATAGTGAGTTTTCTATTCAAATGACTCAAAGTAAATTTCCTTCAGTAAAATTTAGATTTACATCTGAAGAAATTGTATAAAACTAAATAAGATATTTTACATATAAAAGTAAGTAACCAAAAACAGCTATTCACATCGAGTAGCTGTTTTTTTTGAGCAAAAGCCTAAAACAAATTGAAATCAGATTACCAAATAATCGATATCACTACATTCTATTCTTATCAATATAGAAAGTAGCGTATTAAAGAATTACACAGGTTAAAAAGTCAAATAACCATCTTATTTTCTACTTAAAATAGAAAATAATCACACCTTTAATCACGAAGTAAAAATCAATCTCCTTCTTACTACTACGCTAAAAATCAATATCAAGATATCTTACAGTAAAAATCTTCTTACTCCTTAGTATATTTTCTAGCTTTAAAACCAATATTATTGCAATACTAATTGTAAGTAACTCGCGATAGCATTCTCAATTTATTGATTGAACGAATTATCTATTATAACTATGCATTTATAGTAGGACGAGACAGTTTTAATAGAGTCACAATAGATTTACAATGGAGCTAAATTACTTACATGACGTTCAACCCCCCCTTTAATATTACATTCATTATATACTAATTAAAACAATGAGTAATTCAAGTACTAGGTTAATTAGTAATTACAAATAAAAGTTTAGCAGCTACAATCTCTTTAATTATGAAGTACAAAAATTTCCATTAAATAGTTTAATACAGAAATTCAATAGGCAGAATAGACATGAGTGGTAGTCAACATAAATCACTTACTTCAATTGGATTAAGTAACCATTGTGTTTATTTCCTGACTTATAAATTTGACTCGTAGTTTTACTAAAACCAAAAAAGCCGTATAAAATATTATACGGCTTTCTTTATATTCTACAAAAAGATTAAATACGTTTATTAGAATCTTTTCATTTGTTCTTTCATCATTTTCACCTGATCTTTTAACATCCCTTGTTTATCAAGCTTTTGTGCTTCGCTTAATAATTTAGTTGCTTCAAGCTTTCTACGTTTTGTCATAGCAATACCTGCTAACTGTAATTTTGCCATTGCTAAATCTTGATCCATATTTAAACCAAGTTCAATCGCTTTTTTCATATATTTCTCAGAAGCATTTAAGTTCTTTTGAGAAGTCATTATCCCCATTAGATAGTTATAATAACCATTTTGTTTACGCACTAAAGCTGTTTCAGGGTTTTTAATTCTATCTAACCACTTTTGAGCACCTTCAAAATCTTGTTTTCTCAACTTTAAAAAAGCTAATAGAATATATTCATTTTTGTAATAAAGTAAAATTACAATTGACATAAGGAATAATAGAAAAATTCCATTTCCAATCCCACCTTCAACAAATTGCCAAATAGCAGCTGCAAATAATAAAGCTGCAATACCTAATTTAATATATCTATGAAACATCTATTTGATTTAACTTTTATTATAAAGAACGCAAAGTTACTAAAAACTTAGTATTATAAAAACATTTACTAACCAAATAAAGGAAAGTAAATTAGTACAAAAAATTATATATACTCAATCTAAACAAACTCATTATTCTAAATTAATAATGTAATTAGCATCTATATCTCTAAAATCCCTTACGATATAATTAGCACCTGTATAGTCTTGTTGTTTAGAATTAGCACTCTTATACCCCACTACTCTAATACCTGCAGCATTCGCAGCCTTTATCCCATTAGTACTATCTTCAATTACCAAACAATCACTCTTATCGGCAAACTTCGCTAATGAAGCAGCTTTTAAAAAGATAGTAGGATCTGGTTTAGATTTTGGCAAATCTTCTCCACTTACAATATGAGAAAAATAAGGGTATAGTTTAAATCGATTAAAGACGCGATCTATCGTAGTCTTAGATGCAGAAGAACCTACTATTAACTCAATTCCATTATGATATAACCCCTCTATTAAATCTCGTACACCATCTATCAATTCTAAATCAGGTTTACTATCAAAAGCATCGTTAAACAATCCACGTTTGCGCATCACCAAATCATGTACTACTCCATCAATACCGTATAACTCTTTTAATCGCTCATAAGTATTTTTTGTAGAATGTCCTGTAAATGAATTGTAAACATGTTCTGACACATCAATGCCTAACTCCTCAAAATGTTTATGATATGCATAGCGATGTACAGGTTCTGTATCTACAATAACACCATCCATATCAAAAATAACCGTCTTTACCATTTTTTCTTACAAAAATAGACATAGTATATAACATTATATAATTGCTTTGCTTATTTTTACGTGAAAGATTTAGTTTGTAATGTTTTATAGAACTAAATCGTTCATTCAACCAGATAACTATACTATTTTTTATTTTATCACAAAGTAAAATTATTCAGTAATCAATTATCTCAAGCCAACAAAACACTAAAAAACGATTAAGCAGCCTTGATTGACGATAAATTATTAATAAAAAAGTTACAAAACACTTCGACAAAAAATGAAGCTTTTCGGGAGTTAGTTACTACTTACCAAGAGAGGTTGTATCATCAAATACGCTCCATAGTCTATAATCACGATGATACTGATGATATACTCCAAGAAACTTTTATAAAAATATATCAAAAGATCGACACCTTTAAGGGGGACAGTAAACTATTTTCGTGGATGTATCGCATAGCTACTAATCAAGCGTTAGATTTTTTAAAGGCAAAAAGTAAACAGTTAAAAATATCCATTGAAGAAACCAATAGCCTTATTATAAATAAACTTGAGGCTGATGAACTTTTTGATGGTGATCAGGCAGAAATATTACTACAGAGAGCTGTTGCTTCTTTGCCTGAGAAACAACAACTCGTGTTTAAAATGAAATATTATCAAGAATTAGATTATAACACATTATCTCAAATTTTAGATACCAGTGTAGGTGCTCTAAAAGCATCATATCATCATGCAGTAAAAAAAATTGAACAATTTTTAGAAAACCATTAAACCTTTTGGAAAAGCAATCGTCTAATAGTAAAGGTCAACAATTATGAATAAAATTCCTTTTACAAATAAATCTAAATTTAAAACACCAGATAACTACTTCAATACGTTTGAGAGTAGATTAATGGACAGAATAGAATTAGAAAATAGTAGCGTAAAGAAAGTTAAACTTCATTCTAAAAAACCCTACTACTATAGTTTAGTTGCTGCTAGTGCTGCATTAATAATAGGACTTTCTACATTTTTCATTAATAGCCAAAGAAATCATATTTCTGCAGATGCTTTAGAGAACTATTTAGAATATAATGCTTCTATCACTTTATCACCTGAGTTTATAAATTCATTTGACGAACAAGATATCAAAGAATTAGAAAACACAATTAATTATAATCAAGCAGAGATCAATGAATATGTTCTAAGCGATATAGATCTTGAATACTACTTAAACTACTAAAAATGAAAAAAATAATTGCATTACTTATTATACTCTTTAGCATACAAAGTATTAATGCCCAAGAAAATCATATTGACAAAATTCGCTCTTTAAAAATAGCTCACTTAACTACTGCCTTAAATCTTACTAAATCAGAAGCAGAAAAGTTTTGGCCTATATATAATACCTATGATAACAAGATGGGAGAATTAAGACATAGTCAAATAGTAAAGTTTATAAAAACAACTGACATTGAAGATATTGAAGCGATGACAGAAAAAGATGCTTCAAACAAAATACAAGAATTAATAGATTTTGAAACAGATTACTTTACAATAAGAAAACAATTCTTAGTAGATGCAAAGAAAATTCTTTCAAATAAAAAGATTCTTATTTTGAAGAAAGCAGAAGATGATTTTAATCGCAAACTTTTGAAGAAATACAAAGAAAAAAAGTAAGTTTATATAACTTTAAAATAACATTAAAACATAGAAATAGCCTACAAATTACGTATATTTGTAGGCTATATTTATATTCATATTAATGAGACTACACAGAAACCTTGTATTTACCGTAATCGACTCTATTTTAGCAATTTTCAATGAAGGAGAATATGCTGACAAAGTAGTCGCAAGAGCACTAAAAAAAGATAAACGTTGGGGAAGCGCAGACAGAAAGTTTGTAGCTGAAACAATTTATGAAATTGTGCGTTGGAAAAGAATGTATGCAGAGATTGCTGAAGTAAAAGAGCCATATAATAGAGATGATATTTGGAGAATATTTGCTGTATGGGCTGTCTTAAGAGGTTATACACTACCTGATTGGAAATATTTTGAAAATACACCAGTACGTCGTATTAAAGGTCGTTTTGATGAACTTTCAAAAACAAGAAAATTTAAAGAATCTATTCCTGACTGGATGGATGAACTTGGTGTAAAAGAACTTGGTGAAGAAAAATGGAGCAAAGAACTTACTGCTCAAAATGAACAAGCTCAAGTTATACTACGCGTTAATACGTTAAAAACAACTCGTGATAAACTGTATGCTATCTTAATGGATTTAGACATTGAGACCATAAAACCTGAGGAATATCCTGATGCTTTAATTCTAAAAGAAAGAGCAAATGTATTTATGACAGATGCTTTTAAGGAAGGATTATTTGAAGTTCAAGATGCTTCATCTCAACTTGTAGCGCGTCTATTAGATGTTAAGCCGGGTATGAGAGTTGTAGATACTTGTGCAGGTGCAGGAGGTAAAACATTGCATATTGCTTCTTTAATGGAGAATAAAGGGCAAATAATAGCAATGGATATTTATGAAAGCAAACAAAAGCAGTTAAAATTACGTGCTAAAAGAAATGGAGCTTTTAACATCGAATACCGAATCATTGAAGGAACTAAAACAATTAAAAAACTTCACGAAAAAGCTGATCGTTTATTAATTGATGCACCTTGTAGTGGATTAGGTGTACTGAAAAGAAATCCAGATAGTAAATGGAAATTGCAACCTCAATTTATTGAAGATATTAAAAAAGTGCAAGAACAAGTATTAGAAGACTATTCTAAAATATTAAAACCAGGAGGTAAAATGGTTTATGCAACTTGTTCAATATTACCTTCAGAAAATGAGGAACAAATAGAAAAATTCTTAAAAAGTGAAGCTGGAAAAGATTTTAAATTCATAGAAGATCATAAGATCTTAGCACATGAATCAGGATTTGATGGTTTCTACATGGCTCTATTAGAACGCAAAAACAAATAAGAAAACAAACACAAAACATATACACTTAAAAACACCCACTTTAATGAAAAAGACCTCTTATATTTTACTATTAGGGGCAGCTCTAGCTGTGTTTTCATGTAGCAAAGACCCTATTGTTACAGAAGTTTCAAATCCAGTAGAAAAACCTACTACGCCAGGCGAAACTGACAAACCTACCGATCCTACTACACCAACAACTCCTGATGGAGAAAAAGGCGTTGATAAAAATCAACCTAACGAAGTAGCAAATTTTAATGATTTTACGTCTTTTGAAAAAAGTTTAAATAGTTTTAAACTACAACCTTATGCAACATATGCCGCTAACCAAGGTAGAGACGGTAAAGGTGCATTACTTGTAAACGGAACTCCTACAGCGAATCAATACGTATTCACTATAGAGAATCAAACTGTTAATCAATCTGCAAAAACGATCGTACTCTATATAAAGGGAAACTCAGGTCCAAAATCATTATCCTTTAATGTTTATAAAGCAGATGGTAATTATGAAGTTTTTAATCTAAGAACTGATGACCAAATTACTGATAAAACAGACATTACCCTTACAAAAGATATAGTTCTCAAAAAAACAAGTAAAAAAGCGGATAATAATCCAAATACTGGAGTTAATAATTATGATGGAGTAAATATTAATACTTCTAACTGGATTAAAATAACTCTTGATCTACAAGATATTGATTATAACAAATCTGGTAGAGGGTCTTTATTTGCATTAAAAGTAGGAAAATCTGGAAATTATAATTTACTGTTTGATAGTATAACTTTTGATGACGTTCAACCGACGGAGCCAACGGAACCTACAGAACCATCAAAACCAGGTGAATTCCAAATTCCTGCAAATTTAAAAGAATACTATAAATCTATTGACTTCTCAAAAACAGGTATAGAGTTAAAAAATCAACTAAGTAAATTAGTAGCAGATAGTCATAAGAAAAATTTGAGTTACGCTGAAGTTTGGGAAGCAATAAAGGCAAGTGATTTAACTCCTGCTAAAAATGAAGTTTACCTTCTGTATGGTACTCCTGGTGAGAATAGTGGAACTTATGCTTATAAAAGAGGTAAAAATAAAAATGGAGGAAAACAAACTGACTGGAATAGAGAGCACACTTATGCTAAATCTCTAGGAACACCTAATTTACAAACTTCTGGACCTGGAGCTGATGCACATCATTTAAGAGCTGCAGATGTAGGACTAAATAGCCAAAGAGGTAATCTTTTGTTTGCAAAAGGATCTGGAAAAGCAGCTAGGTCAAATAATGGCTGGTACCCAGGTAATGAATGGAAAGGCGATGTAGCTCGTATGATGATGTATATGTATATTCGTTATAATACTAGATGTTTGCCATCAAATGTCGCTATAGGTAACAAAAATAAGGTAGACAATAATATGATTGATCTACTATTAGAATGGAATGCTGAAGATCCTGTTTCAGAAGTAGAGATTCAAAGAAATAATTATTTAGGTAACCTAAATAATCCATACGCACAAGGAAATAGAAATCCTTTCATAGACAATCCATATTTAGCAACGCAAATTTGGGGAGGTCCACAAGCTCCGAATCTTTGGAAATAAGCTATTATCAATACAAAAGCTATCTATTTTATAGATAGCTTTTTTTATTACTTAAATAAAAGTACCTTTATACAAATTGCCCTATTTTGACAATTATGCAATTTTAAATAGAAGATTTCTGATTTGTTATTTTTTGTCAATTAAAGAATTATGCATTTTACTTCAGGAAAAAGTATGCCTATTTTTATTGTCCATTAATAAGTTAAATTGATTTGTTCTATTACTAGCAAAACTTAGTAACATTCTTATTATTACAACATGAAAAAAAAATCATTACTGCTATTTTTAGGATTAGCACTAGCAATTACGTCATGTACGAAAGATCCTATCATAACGGATCCTAGTACCACATCTCCAACTTATCCTGTTCCTCCCACCAATGATGGTGATGATGATTTGATTCCAGATTTTGGCGAATATAACATTCCAACAGAATATCAAGATTATTATAAATCAATCGATTTCTCTAAAAAAGGAATGGAGTTAAAAAAACAATTAGCTCAATTAATTACTAAAACCCATACCCCATTAACTTATACTCCAGGTATATGGGATGCATCAGAAATAACTGATGAAGATCCTAATAATACAAATAATGTACTACTGATATACTCATGGCCTGATAAAGACGTAACAGAGAAAAATAGTACATACAAAAGATCAGTTGCAAAAGAAGATAAAAATAATGGTACGTCAAGTAAACCGCAAACACAACTTTGGGAAAGAGAACATGTCTTTGCTAAATCTTTAGCTATAGATAAATCTAAAAAGCAAGGAGCTTTAGAAGCAGGCACTAAAGATAACACTCCTCCTGCTTTAAGTGCTACAGAATATGTTGCTGGTCATGATGCACACCATCTACGCCCAATTAATCGCTCTGTAAATAGTTCAAGAGGTAATAAAAAATTTGTTGATGGATCAGGTAATTCAGGATCTAAAGGAGTAGATATGTGGTATCCTGGTGATGAATGGCGAGGAGATGTAGCAAGAATGATGATGTATATGCATATTCGTTATGAAAATGAAAATGGAGGTGGATATACTAAAGCAACTAAAGTAGGAAAACCTATTGATAGTAAAAACGGAATACTATCAGATGAAATGATTGACTTATTCTTAAAATGGAATGCAGAAGATCCTGTAGATGACTTTGAAAGAAAGAGAAATAAATACCATGGTGACAAGGGGAATCTAGGAGCTCAAGGAAATAGAAATCCTTTTATTGACAATCCTCAATTAGCTAACCAAATTTGGGGAATGGCTGATAAATATAAAGCAGAAAATACTTGGGCTAAGTAATTTTAACTTTCATTTTTAATCAAAGCTCTTTTTGGAAAACTATTCTAAAAAGAGCTTTTTTTTGCAATACAACAATAATTACATTTTTTATATTACTTTTTTAGCTAACTATAAAAGCTACATTTAAAAATAAAACAATAAGTTATCCATCTTAAGCTTTTATTAGCTTATCTGTAATTTAAAAATTAGTATTTTTGTATTATATATTATAACTTTTTAAAATACATTTTACTAGTTATAATTTTTATATCACAAATAATAATTTAATGAAAAAGTACGCCTTATTACTTTTAAGTGCAGCGTTTACATTGATAATAAGCTGCTCAAGTGAAGACAATTCACCTGATACTCCAATAGAAAAGCCTGGTAAACCAGACCCTAAACCAGATCCTACACCCAAACCAGAAGATACTACGGGCTTTAATTACATCCCTATAGATAAAAATCAGAAAGCATATTACCAAAATATTGATTTTACTCAACGAGGAGAAAACCTAAAACAAAGCTTACATGATCTTTTAGTAGAGACACACCGTCCATTATCTTACACTCCAGATATTTGGAGAGCATGCGAAATAACAGATGAGAACCCTGATAATCCTAATGAAGTCATTTTAATCTATAGCTGGACTAATAGCGATGCTAAAGATGTTGTCCATAAAAGAACAATCAATAAAAGTCAAACTAATAACTCTTCACATACCACTGACGAGCAAAGAAGAACGCTTTGGGAAAGAGAACATGTTTTTGCTAAAGCAAATGCTAAAAAAAGCACTACTTCTGATGGCTTCCCGCTATATACAGCAAATTACAAACCTGATCTAGAAAAAGACTTAATTACTGTAATTGCAGGTAATGATGCACATCACTTAAGAGCAATCAATGGATATTGGAATAATAAAAGAAGTAATACAAGTTTTGCTGATGGAACTGGTAATTCTGGTAATCAAAATGGAGGATGGTATCCTGGTGATGAATGGAAAGGAGATGTCGCTCGTATGATGATGTATATGTATCTTCGCTATGGAGAACTATGTATGCCAAGTTATAATGGAAAAGGAGCTTCAGTTCCTAATTATGAAACTGGTACTGTTGATATGCTAACTATTTATTTAAAATGGAATGCAGAGGATCCAGTGTCAGATATTGAAAGAAAAAGAAATGAATATCATGGAAATATAAATAATAGATACGCCCAAGGAAATAGAAACCCCTTTATTGATAACCCTAAGTTAGCAAACCTAATTTGGGGTACAAATAACAATGGTAATTTGGATGCAAAAAACATATGGCAACAAATAAAACCTACTAAATAAAATAAAATAAAATAAAATAAAATAGGCTACCCAGAAAAGGTAGCCTATTTTATTTGTTCTTTTTCTCAAACATAAGTTCTTTTACTTTTTCTTTATCTTCTTTCTCTTTATTTAAATCGAACATCGTTCCAAAAACTCTATCCCAAAAAGTATTGCTAACACCAAAACCCATCTCTTCATTTTTGTAATGATGTAAATGATGATTGCGCCATAATGGTTTCATAAATTTAAAAGGTGGAGCAAAAGCATGAATAGCATAATGAATAGAAGCGTAAAGTAAATAACCAATCATAAATCCAGGAAAAAAACCATAAGTATAGTTTCCCAAAATTATATATTGTATAATAAAAATAAGTGAGGCTAATATTAAACTAGGTAGAGGAGGCATAAACAATCTTTGACGATCACGAGGATAGTGATGATGATTACCATGCATTATATAAGAAATTCGTCTTAAACTATTTTTATCACTAACTAAATGAAATAAATACCTATGCGCTAAATATTCAAAAAAAGTCCAAAATACTGCTCCACATAGAAAAAGAAGAACAATACTCTGGACTGACAAATTATAATCTCTATAACCTGTGTAAATGATAAATGACAAAATAGGAATATACATTCCCCAAATAATAGCGGGATGCCCTTTTGTGAGCATTTCTAAATAAGGGTTCTTAAATAACCTTGCCTGTCCTTTATTGTGAATTTTATCAATTTTCATAATTATATTAACTTGGTTATAAAGCTAATATAATAATTTTTACCATCTTAAAATAACACTACCCCACGTAAATCCACTTCCAAATGCAGCTAAAACTACTAAATCACCTTTTTTAATCTTACCAGCTTCCCATGCTTCAGTTAATGCAATTGGAATTGAGGCTGCGGTAGTATTACCATATTTTTGTATATTATTAAACACTTTATCATCTGACAGTCCAAACTTTTGTTGTATATACTGTGATATTCGTAAGTTAGCTTGATGAGGGATTAACATATCAATGTCTGATATATTCAAATCATTTGCTTCTAATCCTTCATTAATAACTTCGCTAAAACGAACTACTGCATTTTTAAAAACAAACTGTCCATTCATATAAGGTGTATAACTTACGTCATCAGGGTCGTTGTCTTCCAAAATATCAGTCACCCATCTTCCTCCCATTCCTGGAGCAATCAAAGCTAGCTCTTCTGCATGTTCTCCTTGAGAATGTATATGTGTAGATAAAATACCTTCACTTTCATTTTCTGATCTACTCAAAACGGCTGCTCCCGCTCCATCTCCAAATATCACCGAAACTCCTCTTCCACGAGTTGTCATATCTAAACCTGCAGAGTGGACTTCTGATCCAACAACAAGAATATTCTTATACATTCCAGTCTTAATATATTGATCAGCAACAGATAATGCATAAATAAATCCAGAACATTGTGCTCTAATATCTAAAGCTGCAATAGTTCCCATTCCTAATTCTCTTTGTAATAAAACACCTGGACCTGGAAAATAATAATCTGGGCTTAAAGTTGCAAAAACTATAAAATCAATATCTTGAGGCTCTATACCCGCTCTTTCCATTGCTATCTTTGAAGCCTTCACTCCCATTCCAGAAGTTGTATCTTCTTTTAATTTTTTATGTCTACGTTCATGAATACCTGTTCTCTCAACTATCCACTCATTATTAGTATCCATTATTTTCGCTAGGTCATCGTTTGTCACAACATTCTCTGGTACATAGTAACCTAGACCACTTATTTTAGATCTATACATTTCTATAAGCTTTTAATTACAAGATGCAAAAATACAGCTTTTACAACTTCTATTCGTTAAAACACTTACAATTTAAAGATAAGGTTATTCTTATTTTGAATAATTCTTTTATATTCGCTATTATAACTATAACTTACGGATATGAAAATATTAAAAACTACCCTTTTATCCTTATTTTTGGTAACAACTATGTATGCACAAGAAAACATTACTTATCAAAAGCCATCGCAAGAAATATTAGAATTAGCTGATTATGAAAGAGCCCCTACCATTTCATTAGACAACAACAAAGAATACATGTTGTTATCTTATCGTAGTACGTACAAAACTTTAATGGATTTAAACGTAAACGAAATGAGATTGGCAGGTTTACGTATTGATGTAAATACTAATATCTCAAGTACCACTACTTATATTACTAACCTTAAAGTTAGAAAAGTAAAAGATACACAAGAAGTTCAAGTGAAAGGTTTACCTTCAGATGCACGTATTACAAACTTAACTTGGTCACCAGATCAATCTAAGATAGCATTCACTAATACAGTTGAAAATGGAGTGGAACTATGGGTATTAGATATTAAATCTGCACAAGCTACTAAACTCACAGATGCTAATTTAAACGCAAATTTAGGAAACCCAATTACATGGTTTAAAGACAACGAAAACCTTTTAGTAAGTCTTATTCCTTCAAATAGACCGGCATTAATTGACACGTCAAAAAACATACCTACTGGTCCTATTGTTTCAGTTAGTGAAGGTGTGGTTTCACAAAATAGAACTTATCAAGATCTTTTAAAAAACAAAACTGACGAAGCTAATTTTGAGACCTTAGTAACATCTGAATTATATAAAATAGATTTAAAAGGTAATAAAACCCTATTCAAAAATGCTGATTTATATGTTAGTGAATCATTCTCTCCAGATGGTGAATACATAATGCTAACTACACTTCAAAAGCCATTTTCATATTTAGTTACATTAAATCGTTTTCCAATGAAAACTGTAGTATATGATAAAAACGGAAACGAAGTAAAAGTAGTAAATGAAATTGCACTTAACGAGGTAATGCCTAAAGGATTTATGGCGGTTCGTGAAGGAAAAAGAAATATGAATTGGAGAGCAGATAAACCTGCGAGTTTATATTTCGTCGAAGCATTAGACAATGGGGATCCTGCTAAAAATGTAGAATACCGTGACGAGGTATTTACTTGGGATGCGCCATTTAATAACTCTCCTAAATCATTAGTTAAATTACAACAAAGATATGGTGGTATAGTATGGGGAAATGAAGAGTTAGCATTAGTAAATGATCAGTGGTACGACACAAGAAATACCAGAACATTTATGATTAATCCTTCTAATCCTTCTGATTCTCCTATTAAAATTGAAGATAGAAACGAACAAGACGTATACAGTGATCCTGGAACTTTTGAATTAAAAAGAAATGAATTTGGTCGATATGTATTAATGCAAGAAAATAACAAATTGTTCTTAATTGGAGATGGCTATACACCTAAAGGTCAATTCCCTTTCATTGATGAATTTGACACTAAAACATTAAAAACAAAACGCCTATATCAATCAAATTATACTAATAAAAAAGAGACAATACAATCTATTGAAGATGTAAAAAAAGGTCTAGTATTAGTTTCGATACAATCTCCTACAGAATACCCGAACTATTATTTCAGAAATATTAAAAAGAAAAATGATTTAAAAGCTATTACTAACTTTAAAAATCCTTTTGAAAGTTTAAATGGGGTCTATAAAGAAGTTATCACATATAAAAGAGATGATGGTTTAGAATTATCAGGAACGTTATACTTGCCAAAAGGATATGATAGAAAAGCAAAAACTGAGAAGCTACCATTATTAATTTGGGCTTATCCTAGAGAATTTAAAGATAAAAATAGTGCTTCCCAAGTTACTAACAATCCTAATGAGTTTACCTTCCCTTACTACGGATCATTTGTATATTGGGTAACAAAAGGATATGCTGTATTAGATGACGCTTCTTTTCCAATTGTTGGTGAAGGAGATGAAGAACCAAATGATACTTATGTAAAGCAACTTGTTGCTAATGGAAAAGCAGCAATTGATGCAGTAGATGCATTGGGATATATTGATCGTTCAAGAGTTGGAGTTGGAGGACATTCGTATGGTGCTTTTATGACAGCAAATTTATTAACTCATTCAGATCTATTTGCAGTTGGTATTGCTAGAAGTGGTGCTTATAATAGGACATTAACACCTTTTGGTTTCCAAACTGAGCAAAGAAATTACTGGGAAGTTCCTGAAGTTTATAACACAATGTCTCCATTTATGAATGCTGACAAAATGAAAACTCCAATGTTATTAGTTCACGGAGAAGCGGATAATAACCCAGGGACATTTACCTTACAGACAGAGCGTTATTTCCAAGCATTAAAAGGTCTTGGTGCTCCAGTAAGAATGGTAATATTACCAAAAGAAAGTCATGGTTATGTAGCGAAAGAAAATATCTTCCACCTATTATGGGAACAAGATCAATTCTTAGAAAAATATTTAAAAAATAAATAAAAAAGTTACCACTGTTAACTAGGACACTGAATAATTAGTTAATTTTAGGAAACGTTTTTTTGACAAAAAATAACGCTTATAAAGAGGTTTAAAACCACTCTATAAGCGTTATTTGCTTTTAGTTATAAATTTAAGCAGTTTAATCAACTTAAATCTCTTTACTACTTTTTTTAATAGCATACTTACTCTTTATACTTGTATTCTATTTTAAGTATTCTTTTAAAATTTTAAACTCCTTACATCTCCATATAAGAAAGTCCTTAAGAATCTGTAAAGTAATAACCATATACATTAATAACTTCCAGGTTTCTGACTATTATGTTACTTCTGCCTATTGCCACTAGTTTAAATTCATAGGAGTTTTTGCAACTCTTATTGTTGTAGGCATATTAGACTTATAATACTACTGAATAATAAAAATGGACTCAATAATGATTCTAGTCGTATAGAAAATAGCTTTAAAAATAATAGACAATTATACAAAACAAAGCAGCCTTGTTATATATAACAAGGCTGCTTATACTACGTGT
>NZ_BAEX01000043.1 GCF_000246945.1 Myroides injenensis M09-0166 | reverse complement strand
TTTTTTTGTATCTAATTTTTTATGAATAATAAATATACACGGACGTTTATGAAGGTCTATTTTTGTTTTTTTCCAAAGTGAAGCAGGTTTTGTTTGAATATACTCTGTTTCCAAAGTAATATCACAAGCTACACATATTAAAGTATTAGGATTTAATATTTGAGACATATCTTGTAATAATTGATTATTACGATAAGGAGTTTCAATAAAAAGCTGAGACTGATTTTTATCTTGTGAGAGTTTCTCTAATGCTTTTAATGTCGTTTTCTTTTCTCCTTTATCAATAGGTAAATATCCATTAAAAGCAAAGCTTTGACCATTCATTCCAGATGCCATAACAGAAAGCAAGATAGAAGAAGGACCTACTAAAGGGGTAACTTTGATATTTTTTTTATGCGCGAGGTCTACAATTACTGCTCCTGGATCTGCAACACCAGGACATCCAGCTTCACTCATTACTCCAACACTTTTTCCTTCTAATAATGGTTTGATGTAATCTTTATATTCACTAATCTCAGTGTGTTTATTTAGTGGATAAAGTATTAGTTCAGATTGTTTTTTTTCGGGACAAATACTTTTGATAAACCTTCTAGCTGTCTTTTCATTTTCAACGATAAAAATATCTAACATTTCTATCACTCTTTGTACCGTCTGAGGTAAAACATCTAGTGGGTTAGTAGTTTCTCCAAGTGTAATTGGTATTAAGTATAATGTACCTAAAGTTGTAGTATCAGTCATCAGTTGTCTAAATCTCTTTTTTTAGTTGAGCAAAGGTAAGAATAATAAAAAAGAAAAGGAGGAAAAATAAATTTCCTCCTTTTCGGTATATCTAAGATTGTAAATCTTTGGCTATTACATTGCATGCATCGTCTAATAGTTTATAGACGTGATAAAAACCTCCTGGTCCACCGAAATAAGGATCGGGTACCTCTTGATTCTTTTCTGGTTGAAGCTCGTTTAAAATAAGCATAACCTTGTTTTTTGCTTCCTCGCTAGGAGCTAGTTTTACAACGTTTTCATAATTTGATTGATCCATGACATATATTCTGTCGAAAGTATCAAAATCGTCAATTGTAAATTGACGAGCACGTTGTTTTGAAATATCAATGTCGTAATGTTGTGCAACTTCGATAGATCTAGGGTCTGGTTGTTGTCCTACATGCCATGCTCCTGTGCCAGCAGAATCAACCAAGAAACTATCTTTAGATAGTTTTGATTTTAAGATTCCTTCTGCTAAAGGTGATCGGCATATATTACCTAAACAAACCATTAAGATCTTTGCTTTCATTACATATTGAACTTAAGATTAATATCGTCGTGATATCTCTTGAATTCTTTATCAGTATCGATTAGGTTGTCGATTGTTTTGCAAGCGTGTAAAACAGTTGCGTGATCACGACCACCAATTTGAGAACCAATACTAGCTAAAGAAGACTTAGTATATTTTTTTGCAAAATACATTGCAAGTTGTCTAGCTTGTGCAATATTTCTTTTTCTCGTTTTAGAACGTAAAGTATCTGTATCGATTTGGAAATATTCAGAAACCACTTTTTGAATGTAATCAATAGAGATTTCTCTTTTTACATTCTTAACAAATTTCTCAACTACTTGTCTAGCTAACTCTATTGTAACTTCGCGTTTATTAAATGAAGATTGAGCGATTAAAGAGATAATAGCTCCTTCTAATTCACGGATATTAGTATTTACGTTTTGAGCTACGTAGTGAATAATTTCTTTCGGCATTTGTACGCCATCACGGAATAAAATGCTTTCAACAATTTTTGCTCTAGTTTCAAAATCTGGATGTGATATCTCGGCAGATAATCCCCATTTAAAACGAGAAAGTAAGCGTTGTTCGATATCTTGCATATCTACAGGTGCCTTATCAGAAGTAAGGATTACCTGTTTTCCGTTTTGGTGCAAGTGGTTAAAGATGTGAAAAAATACATCTTGTGTTCCTGATTTACCTGATAAGAATTGAATGTCATCGACTATTAATACATCAATTAATTGATAAAAATAGATGAAATCATTTCTTGTTTGTTTTCTAACAGAATCAACATATTGTTGAGTAAAAACCTCTGCTGAAATATATAAAACAGTTTTTTCTGGATATAAATCTTTTATTTCAACCCCGATGGCTTGTGCTAAGTGTGTTTTACCCAGCCCTACACCACCAAATATTAATAGTGGATTAAAAGAAGTACCACCAGGTTTATTAGCTACTGCCAAACCAGCAGAACGCGCTAGGCGGTTAGAATCTCCTTCTAAGAAATTATCAAAAGAATAGTTTGAGTTTAACTGCGATTCAATCTTAACATTGCGTATTCCTGGAATAACAAAAGGATTTTTAAGTTCCGGATTTTTGTTTTGAACAGGTACGTCTAATTCTTGTGGTTTTAAAGGGCTTCTTTGATTACTAGGTAATTGCTCTGTAAAAGGTTGTTTATTGTTTGCAGTAGATTCCATTTGAATCTTATACAACAATTTTGCATTTGGACCTAATTGTTTAGTCAATGCAACTTTAAGAATTTTTACATAGTGCTCTTCTAACCACTCATAGAAGAATTTACTAGGTACCTGAATACACAACGAATTATCATTAGTCAATTCAATTGCCTTAATAGGCATGAACCAAGTCTTAAAGGCTTGCTCCTGAATATTATCCTTAATGAATTCGAGACAATTGTTCCATACAGATTCAGCTGTCATATTCGTATATTCACGCATTTTTGGTTATAATTAAAAAACAGTTACTACTTTTGAGTGATTTGTGGGGAAGAAATCTTAAATGATTTCTGTGGCAAATATGTGAACAATTTTTGTGATAAAAAAACATTTTAGTCATTGTATATACCAAAAAAAATTGGTAAGTAGTATAAAAAAATAAAGAAACAAATTTTAAATGAGAGATCTAAAAATCTTTGATACGCAGGTTCGTGTGCGTTATGCAGAAACAGATAAAATGGGTGTTGTATATCATGGTAATTATGCGCAATACTTTGAAATAGCGAGAGTTGAGTGGCTTCGCAACTTAGGAGTGTCTTATAAGTCTATGGAAGATGCAGGGGTGATGTTACCAGTGGTATCTTTAACGATGAATTACAAGAAATCGGCTAAATACGATGATATACTTACAGTTAGAACTATATTGGTAAAAGTTACTGCAGTTAAGATCGAATTTGATTATGAATTGTTCAATGAACAAGGTGATTTACTAACAACAGCTAACTCAGTTTTAGTTTTTGTAAATATGAGTACTGGACGTCCTTGTTCTCCTCCAGAATATTTAAAAAATAAATTAGAGACTTTGATGAGTGTATAAAACTTCATCAATTATTTCGATAGTTAAAGAAAGTTATTTTTTATATTTACAAAAACATTTGATATGAAAGCAACTAATTGGCTTCTCTTGGCAGGAAGTTTAGTCACTACGGCAACTTTTGCACAAGAAGGTAATTTGATTGATGGACGCGTTAGACTTTTAGATGGTAAAGTTATTCCTGTAGAAATTGTTAATCGAAGCACGAATGAATCTACTCTAACTGATGAAACAGGTTATTATTTAGTAGTAGCAAAAGAAGGAGATACTTTGCGATTTTTAAGTAAATTAAGTGCTACTTCAGACTATATAATTTCAAAAGAAGATTTAAAAACTGGACGAGTAAATATACTTTTAAGTAAGCCTGGTCAAAATCTTGAAGAAATTGTAATTCTAAAAAAAGATTTAGGAAGTGATTTCTTAGGTTTGGGCGAGCGTAGTAAATTATCACCAGCAGAAATTAATTACAGTAAAAATAATACTCTTACTTCTGCAACTAAGACTGGAGGTTTAGGGATAAGTATAGACGCAATTGTAAATTTATTGTCTGGGAAACGAAAAAGAGATAAACAAGCAATTGTTTATGAACGTTTAGAAACTGCAGTCAATGCATTTTTAGAGGAATATCCTAAAGAGAGCTTAGTGAAAGATTTGAATATTCCCAAAGAGCGTGTAGATGCCTTTTTATATTATCTAGTTGATCAACCAGATTTTAGAAAGGTGCCTATCGATGAGTCAGATGGATATAAATTATTTTTAGCAAAACATTATAATGAATTTCTAGACTTTATGAACATTAAAGACTGATATATATTTAAAATAATTACGTATTATAAAAGAAACCTCATAGGCTAGTGTCTATGAGGTTTTATATTAAAATAGATATTTTATGACATTTAACTATTATACCTATTTAATAATATTTCGATATGTCTAGTTCTATGTGTCTTAATTGCGTTCTTTATCATCTCTTAATTAAGTTCCTTGTGACTCCTAGTAGATAAAGCGATATACATAACGGGAGCAGTAATGAAAAATTCTAGTAATATATAATCATTACTATTTTATCTTAGAATGATAATGCAGTGATAATTTATTTTAGAAGAAGTTATTTTAATGAGTGATAAAGGGAATTACTTTCTGTATTCCTGTTTTAGAAGAGAGTAAATGACTGAATCATCATAAATACCATTTTTTAAATAGTGATGTCTCATTTGTCCTTCTTTCGTAAAACCATATTTAGCAACTGTTTTTAGTGAAGCTATATTTTCTGGCGAAATAAATGCTTCAATACGTAGTAAACCCAGTGTGTCAAAACCATATTCAATTACTCTTTTTAATACTTCCGTCATTACACCTTTTCCTTTTGATTGGTCATTGAATAAAGCATATCCAATTTCAGCTCTATTGTGGTCTAAGTACCAAGTATGAAATCCACAATCTCCAATTACTTTTTGGCTCTGTTTATCAATTATCATAAACATGATAAAAGTTTTATTATGAGTTCTGAAGCCATATTGAGCTTTGTTTTTTTCTAATTGAGCTTCTTCTAGTGATTTTCCTGTAAAGTCTGCTATCCTTTGAACATCTGCAGAGTCTAAGTAAGCTTTATATTTTTCGGCAGTCACTATTCTAAGTTTATAGCGATCGGTTTCTATATATTCGAATTCCAGTTCTGTATTCATTTTAATTATTTTAGATTGCAAAAATATGAATTAATGCTATATGAATTAATGCTACAGAGTAAGAGAAGTCTGATGTGATAACAAGTAGCAAGTATTTATAGTTTATTCTTTTGAAATTCTGTGTTATTTGAAAGTAAAAACTCATTGTAAAATAATTATATTACTTAAATTGTTTGACGATATAATGATTACTTTTGAAAGTATATTAAAATTCTAAAAACACAATAATTATGTCAAAGTATGATGATGCTTCATGGCATTATGGAGGAGAGTTTCCAGATGATTTAACACCAGAAAAAGGAGCAACCCATATAGGAATGTTTATGAGGTGGTGTCTTGAAAGAAAACTATATTCTGAAGAATTAGAGGAAGATGCTGAAGAAGAGATTGATGATGTAATTAATGGGGAGCTAACCGGAGCTGATTTTGTTATACAAGTTTGTGATGAAAAGTTAGCAACTTATGATTTAAATCAAGAAGGGAATGCCTTTGCAAAAGATTATTATGAAGATGAAACAGATTTTGCAGAACATTATAATTCTTTTGCAGATGATTACGAAAGTATCTTTATACAACATGCGCATGATACTAATACACATTTAGAAAGTTTCTATCACGTAGAAGATACAGAAGAAAATTATCAATTAATCAAGCCAATTATTGATAAACGATTTGCTCAATGGCTAGAATATAGTAAATAGTATTACTTTAAATAAAAAAATAAAAATAGAGAAGGAGTTAAGATTCACTTAACTCCTTCTCTATTTTTATTTAAGTATTTTTTGTTAAAAATAATGAGTGAAACGGCAGTTTTCTTTAGGCAGTTTTTGTTTACTAGAAAATATTGTGTGTTCACCCTTTTTTAGAAGTATTTATATGAGATAGTAGTTAAGTTTACTTATCTAAAGGAGGTGTTCATGGCAATATATCAAGCTATAGTAAGACGTAGCCACAAAGAAGGTGAATTGTATATTGAAAAAGGAATGAAAGTAGAATTTATTTCTTTTAGCCCACCTTGGATGGTAGAGGATGGGAAACCAATACATGATGCTTTTATGAGAGTTTATGGGATCGATTTAAAAAAGGGCTTTGCTTGTAATCCTGGTTTTATTGAAGTTAAGGAAATAAAATAAATTTATTTTTTGATTGGACATTTTTGCCAGTCATCTCAAATATGTTTGTACTGTCACTGCATAACAATGAAAGTTTAAAAAAGTGAATAGGAAAAATATAATTAAATAAAGTAAGTATGAGCAAAGTGAAATTTTTACCATGGATAGGAAGTGAGTATCAGAAAGGAATTAATGGGAAACGTATTTTAGTATTAGGTGAAAGCCATTATTGTGAAAATGCAAAGGATGCAGTGTCAAGTTTGACAATAGATATTATAAAAGATTTATTTGACGAGAATAGTTTTCATGAACCTTATAAAAATACTTATACAAAATTTGCGAAAGCTTTGGAAGGAGGAAATATTGACCTTTTAGGTAAGAAACGAATTTGGAATAGTATAGCATTTTATAACTATGTACAAGTACCTATTTCAGAAGCGAGAAAAGCACCTACTGCTGCAGAGTTTAGGGGGGCAGAAGAAGCTTTTTTTCAAGTATTAGAGCAATTACAGCCAGATTATGTAATAGCTTGGGGGCAGCGTTTATATGATAATTTACCTAATAAAGGAATGCAAGGTCAAGATTTAATAGTTTCTTCTATTGAATCTCATGAGGTGTGGTGTTATACATTAAATAATGGGAAAAATATACCATTGTTGAGGATTACACATCCTTCTGCCGCATTTAGCTGGGATGTTTGGCATAGGACAATTTTAGCATTTTTAAAATATTAAAAAGTTTTTTTGACTTGTGTAAAATGACAGTCAACACATTTAGGTTTGCACTGTCACTATATAACAATGAAATTATGAAAGAGTTAAAGAGGATATATAATATATTAGAATTATTTGAGAATTGTGAAACCTGTTCTAAAGAGGATCTTTTAAAGGCATCTAGTGAGGGAGAGAAGGATAGAGATGGAAATCCTAAAATTATAAGCTATGAAACTTGGAATCGCTTGCGAAAAAAGATGATTGAAATTTACGGTTTTGAAGTTGTTTACCATAAAGGTTCAGATAGTTACAGTTTAGAGTATATGGATCAACTTGATCGCGATAAACTAATGAAATTAATTCATCACTTTAAAGCAATGCAAGTTTTACAATATTCTTTAGAAGAGAATAAAGAAATGGTAGAACTTTTAGAGTTTGAACCTTGTATGAGTACGGGAGAAGAGACTCACCTAACAATCCTACAAAGAGGAATGATAGAAAATCAACAGGTGAAACTTACTCATCAGGGGTATCGTAGTGATGAAATGAGAGAAATAATTGTGAATCCGCTTTATTTTAAGCAGTATCAGAATCGGTGGTATTTAATTGGAGAATTGCCATATAATGGAGAATTCAGAAGCTTTGGTATGGATCGTATAAAATCTGTGAAATACACAGGTAAAAACTTTATTAATAGGATAAAGGAGGCAAAAGCGCGCTTTGATGAGATAGTAGGTGTAGATCTAGCAGGAAACGGTTTACAAGATGTAGTTATTGCTTTTGATCCGACACAAAAGCCTTATTTAGAGACTTTAAAACTTCACCACTGTCAGGTTGTTGTAAAGGATACTGAAGACAAATATATCATAAAGATTAGGGTAAATCCTAATTATGAATTACAGCAACAAATACAAAAGTATGGATGTCTTGCAGAAGTTATTGAAGGTGATTGGGTTTGTTGGTAGGGGAGTGTAGTAATAATAGTAATAATAATAGTAATAGTAATATGAGTGATACTAAATTATTTCAAGCAGCATATAAATTAATTACATCAGCAGAAGATATTGCAACTAATGTTTTACCAGAAGATATAGTGAGTATCGTAAAATGGCACTCAAGATTTGTGATAGGTGCAGCTTTTATTCCAATACCTGGGGTTGATATATTAGGAAGTGCGTCTGCTATATGGGGAATGTATGCAAGAATAAATGGGAAATTAGGGTTAAAGTTATCTGAAAATGTGATAAAGACAATAGCTTCTGGTGTAGCAACTAATTTATTAAGTTATGGTGCAGCTGTTGCAGTAGGTAGTGCTTTAAAATTTATACCAGGTATTGGCAGTGTTGGTGGAACAGCTTTGATGGCGGGTACTTTGTATGCTATAACCTTAGCTTCAGGATATATTTATATTAATATTCTGACAGCAATGATTAAAAAAAATGGAGGTCATCTGAATGTTACAGGTGATGAGTTAGAAAAAGAGTTGAAAAATTATATCACGAAAAATAAATCAGAAATTAAAGATTTTATTAAACAAGGAAAAGAATATTACAAAGAAAATAAGTCAACATTAAAAGTTAGTGATCAAGAAAAAGAAGAGATGAAAAAAGCGATTAAAAACAATTAAAATAATTTTATTAAACAATAGCAGTTACACTAAAACTGCTATTGTTTAATAGTCTTCACTATCAGCTTCGATGACCTTAACTTCATAGAAGGGTATAAATGCATCTAATGCTTGTTGGTATTCACTTTTGCGTATAGAAAGTTCTATTTCGCAGCTCATTTCCATTTTTTGGTTGAGAATATTTAGATTTTTTTCCTTGATAACCCGCATTACATTATTCATGTCTTTGTATTCAAAGCGCACTTTAAATTTCTTGTCTATTGTTTTTTCAATAATATCAGCTTCTTCCATAGCCATTTGTGCAGCGGCTCTATAAGCAGTAATCAATCCACCCACCCCAAGCTTTATACCACCGAAATAACGAACTACTACAATTAAGATATCCGTTACCTCAAATGATTGAATTTGACCGTAAATAGGAGCTCCTGCAGTGTTGCTAGGTTCGCCATCATCATTAGCTCGATAATATATTTGTTCTGCCCCTAATTGAAAAGCGTAGCACCAATGACGAGCATTGTAATGTTCTTTTTTGATGCGATCTAATACTTCTTTTACTTCTTCTTCCTGTTGAATAGGAAACGCATAAGCATAAAATTTACTATTCTTTTCTTTATATAAAACTTCTTCAGTTGGTTTGCTTATTGTTTTGTATGAATCAATTGCTTCACTCATGCTTTTGGCTCTAGAATATTTAATGTATCGTTTAAAATACGTTGTGTAGTGATTACTTTGTAATTATTTAATTTGGGAGCGTAAATTCCCTCGTTAAGATTATTTCCTCCAATAAAAATACGTGCTTGATCCCACAACTGTGCATCAATAAATGATTGTAAGGTGTAGGCTCCTCCTTCAATGACTAAAGAAAGGATGTTATGTCTGTACAATATTTCACAAATTTGGGGAGGTAAGTCTTTATCAAAATCTACATATTCATAAATTATATTATCATTAGAAAGCAGGTTTTTATTTGCTGTAATACAAATAGTCTTAGACTCACCATTAAATATTGTATAATCTTTATTAATTTTTCCTCGTCTATCAATAAAAATACGCACAGGGTGTTTTCCAAACCAATCTCTAGTTGTTAGAGAAGGATTATCGTCTATTACTGTGGTTGTACCTACTAAAAAAGCCATTTCTTCGCTTCTCCACTGATGAACTATTTGTTTTGAGTATCGATTAGAAATCCAAAAAGGTTCTTGACTGTCTTTAGTAAGTGGGGCAATAAAATGATTAGGGGTTTCTGCCCATTTTAAAATGATATAAGGGCGTTTTTTCTGATGAAAAGTAAAAAAGCGCTTATTGCTTTCTTGACATTCTTTTTCTAGTACGCCAACAATAACTTCTATACCTGCCTCTCTCATTTTTTGAATGCCTCTTCCACATACTTTTGCAAAGGGGTCAATTGTTCCAATAACAACTCTAGGAATTTGTTTTTCTATTACTAAATCACAGCAAGGAGGAGTTTTTCCATAATGACTACAAGGTTCTAAGCTTACATATAAAGTACTTTCTTTAAGTAAGTCTTTGTCTTTTACTGCGCCTATGGCGTTTGGCTCCGCATGAGCTCCTCCATAGGCGGATGTAAATCCTTCACCTATAATTTTATTATTATGTACAACAACTGCTCCGACAGATGGATTTGGCATCGCGGCAAAAGTTCCTTGTTTGGCAAGTTGCAAACAGCGAGAAATGTATAATTCGTGTTTTTCCAAAATTGATAAAACTGTATCTTTGAACAAATTTAAGCTTTTTAGCTAAAACTCCTTAATTTTAGTGTATAACTATGCAAGTGAAAGATTATCAGAAACGTTTTAAAAAATCTCTATCCCCTTTGTATGATGAGACAGAAGCTGAACAATTGTTTTTAATCACCTTAGAAGAATTAGAAGGGAAGACCCGTATTGATCTGATAATGCATCCAGAACTTAAGACGGATAAAAATCAGCAATGGGAGAATGTTTTACATGATCTTATGCAAGAGAAGCCAATACAGTATATTTTTGGTAAAGCGTATTTTTATGGACTTACTTTTGAGGTAAACGCTAGCACACTTATACCTAGAGCAGAAACAGAGGAACTTGTAGAATGGATTATTAATAGCGTCGATACAAGCAAGCCGATACGCATTTTAGATATCGGAACAGGAAGCGGTTGTATAGGTATTACTCTTGCAAAAGAATTGCCTTTAGCGCGTGTAACTTTAATGGATATTTCTAAAGATGCTCTTAACGTAGCTAAAAAAAATGCAAAGCACAATAAAGTACAAGTAGAAACTATTCTGCAAGATGTGTTACAGGTAGATACTTTGGTAGAGCAATATGATATTATCGTGTCTAATCCTCCTTATGTACGCAATCTTGAAAAAGTAGAGATAAAAAAGAATGTATTAGCCTATGAACCGCATTTAGCATTATTTGTGGAAGATGATAATGCTTTAATCTTTTATAGAAAGATTGCACAGTTAGCAAATGATAATTTGCAAGAAAAGGGCTTGCTGTTTTATGAAATTAATCAATATCTAGGCCCAGAAACAGTTGCTTTATTTGAGTCTTTGAATTTTACAGATGTAGAGCTTAAAAAAGACATGTTAGGTAATGACCGTATGGTAAAAGCAATAAAGAAATAATCACTTACCCAATTTTATGAATTAGAAAATAAAATTGGGTACATGACTTTTATTAATTAAGAATGTAATTCTACTTTTGCTAGTTGAGATAACCAATCTTTTATTACTTGTTTTGCACTAATCATATCGCTATTGGCAATAGATAAAGGTTCTTTTACAGTAGCAGTCGGTGCTAGGTTTTTTAAGTCATCTATGCTAAAACCAGTTCCAAAACCTAAGTGAGTATTTACAGGAAGAATAACTTTGTCGGTAAGATTGTGATTAGTTAAAAAAGTGCGCATAACTGGTGGAAGATGTTTGTCCCATACTGGATAGGCAAGCAGTATAATGTCTTGTTTACTTAAATCAATTGATATAGGCGTGTACTTAGGTAATACATTATTTAAGTTTTGTTGTACTACAATTTCTTTCGCTGTATCAAAGTCTGTAGGGTATGGAATATTTGGAATAAGTCGTATTGCTGTAGCTTGTGTATATTCTTGAATATCTTCGACTACTTGTTTGGTAATATCTGTATTGGAGAAATAAATAATTAGCATGTTTTGTGGATTTTAAAAATTACTAGTTATTAATTGTTTAGCCTTTACAAGGTAGATAAAAAGAGTGTTTTATAATAGTGTTTTAATAGTAGATTTACCTCTAAAATAGTATGATATCAATCATAAGATAAGACATTAGATATATGGAGTTGTGGTTTGTAAACATCTTCTCCTTTGTATAGATATCTGTAGACTAAGGTGCTATTTACCTCGTACTTTTCTGGTTTTTATTATTAGAGTGGGGGAGTAATTATGTTGCTTTTAATTTTTAGTAAGAAAGCCTGACTGTATGGGATGACTATTCTTTTTTACAGTTGCTATTAATTACTTATGCTTTTAATCGCATGCAAGGCATCGGAAGATATAGATCAATGTAGAGAGTAACTACAAAATGTGGAATGTGTCTTTGTGTTGGGGTACAATTAAACAAAAAAAGGCTCCCACTGTAAAAGTGAGAAGCCCCTTTTTCTAAATAAAACAATAAGCTAATTTTTCGACCATCGCTTTCCTAACTAGTAGGCATTGTTTATATCTGTAACTCGGATAAGTTTTTCATTTACAAACTCATGGATACCGTACTTAGCTTGTTCACGACCATA
Source organism: Myroides injenensis M09-0166 (assembly GCF_000246945.1). GTDB lineage: Bacteria > Bacteroidota > Bacteroidia > Flavobacteriales > Flavobacteriaceae > Flavobacterium > Flavobacterium injenense. The sequence continues at coordinate 16,904 of NZ_BAEX01000043.1, read as the reverse complement.
TCCAGATTTTTTAGTTCCACCAAATGGTAATTGTGGAGCGATACCTGTAACATGGTTTATATATACCATTCCAGTTACTACTTGTCGAGCAACTTCTATACCACGATTTTTGTTTTCAGTAAATACACTTCCACCTAAACCAAACTCAGTATCATTTGCCAATTTAATAGCTTCTTGTTCATTCTCCACTACATAAATCATAAAGACAGGGCCAAATATTTCTTCTGAATAGGCATCCATACCTTTTTTAATATTAGTAAGGATTGTTGGTTCCATAAACCATCCATCTCTATCTAATTTTTTACCACCATATACTAAAGTAGCACCTTGTTCTACAGCTTTTGCTACTTGTTTTAGTACATCTTCTCTCGCTTTTTCACTACTTAATGGTGCTAATTGTGTTTCTGGGTTTAATGGATCTCCTACTTTTACTTTTTTAACTGCCTCTGTAACTCCTGCAATAAATTGATCAGCAAGTTTTTTGTCTACAATCATTCTTTTTGGTGACACACATACTTGACCAGCATTCCATAAACGACCCTCTACAGCTCCGCGAACTGCTTTGTTTACATCTGCATCATCAAGAACGATGAAAGGATCACTTCCTCCTAACTCAAGCGTTGTTTTTTTAATGTGCTTACCAGCAGCAGCAGCTACACTAGATCCTGCTGGCTCACTACCTGTAAACGCTACACCTTTTACTCTATTATCTGCTATAATAGTATCTACTGATGCCCCAGGAACAAATAAGTTAGTATATACTCCTTTTGGTAAACCGCACTCGATAAAGATATCTTCCATGATTTGTGCACATTGTGGTATATTAGAAGCATGTTTTAATACCATGGTGTTTCCTGCCATTAAGTTCGGTGCAGCAGAGCGAGTGATTTGATAGAAAGGGAAGTTCCAAGGTTGGATACTTAAGATTACTCCTAGTGGTTCTTTACTGATAAAAGCTTCTCCAAAGGGGGTATCAATTTTTTCATCAGCTAATAGTTCGGCTGCATTGTCTGCATAATAGTCAAAAATATCAGCACATAGCATTACTTCTCCAATACTCTCCACTAATAATTTCCCCATTTCCAAAGTAACTAATTTTCCTAATTCTTCTTTTCTATCGCGAAAAGCTTTTGCTACTTTGTGTATGATTGTTGCTCTCTCAGCAATTGTAGTTTTTTTCCAAGTATTGAAGGTCTTATCAGCTACTTCCAAAATATTATTAATTTGGTCTGGCGTCATTACTTCAAACACTTTTTCTTCTTTCCCAGTAGTTGGGTTTATCGTTTTAATATTGGATTTAATTTGTGTACTCATAATATTATATATTTTAGTTATCTACTAAATTACCTATTTTAGTAATAGAAAAATACTAAAATATGTTAAAATACTTTTTCTGTTTAACTCTTTAGTGTTATTGCTTTGAAAAGTATATTTGATTATTGCTACATCTTTGCTAAATTTTGCAATTCTATTGCATTTATTGCATAAAATTATAATTTTTAAAGCATGAATGTTTTTTTATAGTAATTTAGCATCATGGCAATCTACAGAGGTATAGTGTATTTTATCTTTTCGTTACTTATTTTATTTGTAGCGGCATATCCTTGTGCAGATAAATACATTGATTATTCACTTGAAAATACTGTAGACCATTCTTCTGTCGTACAAGAAGATATGGATAATGATTTTATGGATCATTGTTCTCCTTTGTGTAGTTGTACTTGTTGTGCTGCTTCGATAACAATCGCTTACACTTTAAGTATTCCTCTTTTTATTGAAATTCAACATTTAGAAAAGCTTCCATCACAGTATGAAAGCTTATACAAGAGTATAGTATATAGCATTTGGCAACCCCCTAAAATAGTTTAAGTAAATCAGTTAATAATCAACAATTAATAGTTATTGAATTGTTGGTATGTTTTATTTATAAAAACTATAAAAATGCTAGACAAAATCATTCAGTTTAGTATCCGAAATAAGTTTATTATAGGAATATTTGTACTTGCCCTTATTGGGGTGGGGAGCTATTCTTTAAAGAAACTTCCAATGGATACTCAGCCTGATATTACGAATAATCAGGTACAAATTATTACTAGTTCGCCTACACTAGCCACGCAAGAAGTAGAGCAATTCATCACTTATCCTATTGAGCAAGCGGTAAAACCAATTCCAAATATTGTAGAATTGCGATCAATAAGCAGATTCGGATTAAGTGTTGTAACAGTCGTTTTTACAGAAGATACAGATATTTATTGGGCTAGAAATCAAATTTCAGAAAAACTTAAAAGTACAGAGGAAATTATTCCTCAAAAAGTGGGAACGCCTGAGTTATCTCCTGTAAGTACGGGATTGGGGGAAATTTATCAATATGTTGTTTATCCAAAAGAAGGTTATGAAGAAAAATACAATAGTATGGATCTTCGTACGATACAAGATTGGTATATTATACCGCAATTAATAGGTGTAGAGGGAGTGGCTGAGGTCAATACTCTTGGAGGTCAGCTAAAGCAATACGAAATCGCTGTGCAGCCAGATCGTTTAAAGAGTATGAATGTTTCTATTCTTGAAATATTTGAAGCACTAGAGGCTAATAATGAGAATACAGGAGGAGCTTATATTGATAAGAAACCTTATGCTTATTTTATTAGAAGTGTCGGTATGGTCAATAGCCTTGAAGATATTGAGCGTATTGTAGTGAAGAATATTAATGGTACTCCAATACTTATTAGAGATGTTGCAGATGTTCGTATAGGTAGTGGTATTCGTTATGGTGCAGTTACAAAAGATGGAAAAGGAGAAGAGGTAAGTGGAATGGTGATGATGCTTAAAGACGCCAACACTCAAGAGGTGGTTAAAGCTGTAAAACAACGAATAGCTCAGATAGAAAAGTCATTGCCAGAAGGCGTTGTTATTGAGTCATTTATTGACCGCACTAAACTAATCGATAAAACGGTAAGTACGATACAAACTAATTTAATAGAAGGTGCTTTAATTGTTGTTTTTGTATTGGTATTATTATTAGGAAATTGGAGAGCAGGACTCATCGTTGCTTCAGTTATTCCATTATCATTACTTTTTGCTATTTCAATGATGAAGCTTTTCGGAGTCTCAGGTAATTTGATGAGTTTGGGAGCAATAGACTTTGGGCTTATTGTAGATGGTGCAGTGATTATAGTAGAAGCTATTGTTCACAGGCTTCATAGTAGTAAAAATAGATTGCTTAGTCAGCAAGAGATGGATGAAGAAGTATTTGGAGCAGCTTCTAAAATTAGAACTAGTGCTTCTTTTGGTGAAATAATAATTCTTATTGTTTATTTACCAATTTTAGCATTAACTGGTATCGAAGGTAAAATGTTTGGTCCAATGGCTATGACAGTTTCTTTTGCTATTCTAGGTGCTTTTATACTTTCACTGACTTATGTGCCGATGATTTCTTCTTTATTTTTAAGCAAGCAAGCTGGTAAAACAAAGCCCAATTTAAGTGATCGATTAATTGATAAACTATACAGTTGGTATAAACCTGTTTTAGAAGGCGCTTTTAGAATTAAGAGATTGGTATTATTAATAGCATTTAGTCTTTTTGCTATTGCAATTATGGTGTTCAATAAATTAGGAGGTGAGTTTATTCCTACCTTGGATGAGGGGGATTTAGCCACCCATATTATTATTTCATCAGGAAGTTCACTTTCTCAAGAGATAGAAACCACAACCAAGGCAGAACAGTTATTAATGGAGCGATTTCCAGAGGTAAAGATGGTCATCTCAAAAATAGGAAGTGCTGAAATACCTACAGATCCAATGCCTATGGAAGCAGCTGATATGATTATTATCTTAAAAGATAAGAAGCAATGGACTTCAGCCAAAACGAAGGAAGAGCTTATCGATAAAATGGAAGCTGCACTAGATGAAATTCCTGGTGTAACAACTGAGTTTTCGCAACCTATACAAATGCGTTTTAATGAGTTAATGACAGGAGTGAGAAGTGATGTCGCAATTAAGGTGTTTGGAGAGGATTTAGATCGTTTAGCTAGTATAGGAGATGATATTAGTGAATATATTAATGATATTAATGGAGTATCTAGTATTAAACTTGAGCGTGTAACGGGACTCCCACAAATATCAATACGCTATGACAAGGATAAGTTGGCATTATATGGACTTAAAATTGGAGAGATTAGTCAGATTATCCGTACGAGTTTTGCAGGAGAGAATGCTGGCTTTGTTTATGAGGGAGAGAAGCGTTTTGACTTAGTAGTACGCATGGATGAAGAGCATCGTCAAAATATTGATAATTTAAAGGCAATGTTTATTCCTCTTGCTAATGGTAATCAAATACCGCTAGAACAAGTTGCTGATATAGATTATGAAGATGGTCCTATGCAGATAAGTCGTGAAGATGGAAAGAGAAGAATTGTATTAGGATTTAATGTTAGAGGGCGAGATGTAAAAAGTGTAGTAAATGATATTCAAGCTCGATTAGATCAAAAGTTACAATTACCAGATGGATATTATATTACTTATGGTGGTCAATTTGAAAATTTAGTAGAAGCGACTAATCGCTTAATGATAGCAGTACCTATTGCTTTATCATTAATATTTATTTTGTTGTATTTCACTTTTAAATCTGTCAAACAATCATTAATGATTTTTACAGCTATCCCTTTATCTGCAATAGGAGGAGTAGCAGCTTTATGGCTTAGAGATATGCCTTTTAGCATCTCAGCAGGAGTTGGGTTTATTGCTTTATTTGGTGTTGCAGTATTAAATGGTATAGTGCTCATAGGACAGTTTAACCACTTAAAAGAAGAAGGTTTAGGATTGTACGAACGAATAATAGAAGGAACAAAAGTACGCTTGCGTCCTGTATTGTTAACAGCAGCAGTTGCTTCTTTAGGTTTTTTACCGATGGCAATTAGCACAAGTGCCGGGGCTGAAGTACAAAAGCCATTAGCTACTGTAGTAATTGGCGGACTTATAACAGCCACCATACTTACTCTAGTAGTACTACCTATTATATATTATTATGAAGAAAAAGGAATTGGTATGGGGAGAAAAGCAAAGAATATAATTACAATTTTAGCATTACTATTTGGTGGATCAACTATTGTGAATGCACAAGAAATTAGGATGATTTCTTTAGAGCAGGCACTTGTTTTAGCTAAAGATAACAATAAAGCGATTAAAGTTGCTGATTTAGAAGTAAAGAGTCAGGAGATGATGCGAGGGACTAATTTTGATTTACCAAAAACTGAAGTGACAACTGGGTTTGGGTACTTAAATGGGAAAGATCAAAAAGATGTGAGTTTAAATATTAGTCAAACGATAAGCCCTTTTACTTATGCCAAGAAAAAGCAAGTATTGAACAAAAATTATGAAACGAGTATAATACAGCAGCAAGGAGTAGAAATAGTTATCGATTATACCATTCGACAAGCTTGGGAGAATATGTTATTTGCTATTTCTAAACAATTATTGTTAGAAGAACAAGCAGATTTATTAAAGGGGTTTTCGAAGTCGGCAAAATTGAGATACGATACAGGGGAAACTACTTTAATGGAAAGTAATGTTGCAATTGCCAAAGAACAAGAATTAAATGTATTATTAATACAGAACAAAACTTTTCTTGAAAATGAAAAGTCAAAGGTAAAAGCACTACTTGATTTAGAAGAAGATTTTATACCTGCGGAGAATGCATTAGTTTATGATAAACATAATGCATTAGCTACTTTAGATTTAAGTAATAATGTTTCTCTTTTACTTGCAGAAAAAGAGATTGAAACCCTTGAAGCAACTCGTGCATTAGAGAAGTCTTCTCTATTGCCTGATTTAACACTTGGGTATAATGTAGAGTCCCAAGCTGGAACTGTCTTAGGTAATAATGGATTGAGTAAGACATATGGCAAAGATTTACGAATTTCTAGTTATTCGGTAGGTGTATCTATACCCGTTTTTTTTGGAAGTCAGAAAAAACGTATTAAGGCAATGCAGTATGAAGTAGATCAAGTAGTGATTAAGAAAGAATATTTGCACAAGCAGTTAGTCGAGAGTATTGATCAACAATTAGATATTATAAAAGCACAAGAGAACGTAATTGATTATTATCAAGGAAATGCTTTAAAGAATGCTTCTATTATTAAAGATCATGCTAATAAATCGTATAACAATGGAGATATTTCTTATGTAGAATATATTCAGTCGGTAGAAACGGCATTAACTATTCAATTAAACTATTTAGATGCAGTACTTCAATACAATTTAAGTCATAATACGCTGCATTACCTTGTTAACCAGTAAATAATTAGAGATGAAAAAAAATATTATAATATTTGCGCTATTGATAACGGCATTGTTATTTAGTTGTAAAGGAAAAGAAGAAGATCATAGTGGACATGATCATACTAATGAAAATAATGAAAAGCAAATTGATGAAAATACTAATAAAGAAGTAGAATTAAATGCTGCACAGTATAAAGCAGCAAATGTAGAATTAGGAGGTTTGTCCAAAAAGAATTTGACAGATGTAATTAAGGTAAATGGACAAACTGAATTACCACCTCAGAATCAAGCTGATGTTACTTCTTTTGTCAGTGGTAGTATTACTCAGATTTATGTTAATGTTGGGGATAGAGTTAGTAAAGGACAATTATTAGCTACTGCAGAAAGTCCTGAGTTTATTAAGCTTCAAGAAGAGTATTTAGTATCTAAAAGCAATTTAGAATATTTAGAATTAGAATATAAAAGACAACAAACGTTAAGAGCGGAGAATGTCAATTCAGAAAAGACTTATCAAAAGATAAAATCTGATTTAACAATTGAAAAATCTCGTTTTACCTCATTGAGTAATCAGTTGAACCTATTAAATGTAAATCCTAATGTGCAGAGCAGAACACTGCGAATCATAGCACCTATATCTGGTAATATTTCTAATATAGGGGTAAAGATAGGATCCAATATGTCTTCAGGACAATCCTTGCTTTCAATAGTAGATAACTCTAAAATACATTTAGATTTAATGGTTTATGAAAAAGACTTACCTAATATTGCAATCGGACAAAAGGTATCTTTTACTTTGACAAATATTAATAAAACAGAGGTAACAGCAACGATATTTAGTATAGGAAAAGCTTTTGAACCTGGTACAAAAACGGTAGTAGCACATGCAAATATTGACAAAGTACCCGAAAATCTAATTCCTGGCTTGTATGTTAATGCTTTAATCCACATTGGTCAGCATGAGGTAGAAGCACTTCCTAATGATGCTATTATAAAAGCAGATGGACGAGAGTTTATCTTTGTTTTAGAAAAAGATGATAATGATAATGAAGTTGAGGAGCACTATCATTTTCAGCGTATTGAAGTAAAATCGGGTGTAAAAGAGCTAGGCTTTACAGAAGTTACATTATTACAGCCAATAGAGATTGGCGACAATATTGTATTAAAGGGAGCTTATTATTTGCAAAGTCACTTGGTTAAGAATGAAGGAGGTGGAGGTCATAGTCATTAATTAATAGTAAGCAGATCTCATAAATAAAAAAGGGTTGGATGATAATATTATCATTCAACCCTTTTTTATAAAAGTCAAAATTACCTAGTTATAAAGAGGTTTTAATTTGGCTATAATTGCTCCTAAGTCATCAATAGGTAGTTTTACGGCACTGCCAATTATTTTATTAGCAGATTGCATAATTAGTACTCCTTTTCGATCACTTTCATAGCCGATAGGTTTGATTTCAAATGATACTTTATTGTTCGTAACTACATATTTTTTGCGTTTATCTTTAAACCAACCATAATCAGGTTGATACTCTATTTGATGTTCTCCAAAGTAAAATTCTTCTTTTCCTTTTGTATTCCACAAAGCAAGGCGGAAAATAAATAAACTAACAAAAAGTAATGCTAGAAAAATCATCAGATGCCCAACAGTTATTGCTCTGCTAACTATAAAAAAACTTGCAATAATACCTGTTAATGGCAAGATAAACCCTAATACTGCTAATAGGAAGAGTAAGAATCGTATAAATATAGGTGCTGGTTTAACTTTAAGAATCAGCGTGCGTTTATTTAGGTCGTATTGTTTTTCCATAAAGTCTAAATTAATGAAAATAAAGCTAATAATTCTTGAAAAATTTTATAAAAGAACAGATTTATTACTATTATTCATTCGCTTCAATTAATAGTTCCATTGTTATTAATTATTGTAGTACAAATATTATGTAATGTTTATTACTATCCTTATTTATGATAAATAGGCTATTATATATTTTGCAAAATTTTATATATTTGTATAGTTAATCAGTGTTCTAACTGGAATTTTTAACTAAAAGTACACAAATCAAAGTTCGTGTTTTTATCTTAAATTGACTGTAAATAAGTCAATTTAACATCCCCTTTTTTTTAATTTTTTTGAAATCTAATTCGGAATTAATCCGAGTGTTGTTCGGGTATTGTTGCAGTATTGTTCGGATATATCCTGATTTTTACAGTGCTGATTCGAACATTTCTCGAACACTCCCCAAACAAAATACCTATATAACCTTTTGAAATGCTTTGTAAGTATTGTAAATGCTGGGGTTTTAATGAAAATAGTTGTACTATAAAAGGTAAATAAGAGTCATTTTAGTTCATTATTTATACTAGAAGTAAGTAGTTATAATCTTTTTTAGTAATGATATAATTAAGTGGATAATAAAGGAAGTATTTTTTATGATTTTCAAAGATGAAAGTGTTTTACTAATAGAAAATAGGGATGTCGAATTATAATTAACTTCAGATCTTTTTATAGAATAAAATTACTTCTTATTCGCTCTTTTAATAGTGTTAACTTGCTTTGTATTTTTACATTTTCTACTATTTTATTGTTTGAAATACTTTTTATTTATTTTTTATTATTTAATCCTTTAATTAAAGTTATTCTAAATAATACTGGTTTATTTAGAGTTATTTTAAATAAAATCTTTGTTAAAACATTATTAAATAGTAATAAGAGTTAAAGAATTTTAATAAGCTGTTTATCTGTATAATAGCTATTTTAAGCATTCCTGTCTGAGTGTAATGTTTTGTCAAGTGAGTATATTTCATATATTTGCACTCGCTTATTTAAACTTAATAAAAATAATGAACTCTATATTTAATAGACTTAAAATTGCAATACAGTCATTTTGTGTATGCTTTTTTATGTGTGCATCATTTGTAGCGAATGGACAATCAAATCAAGTTCTATCTGGTAATGTTTTAGACACAAAAGGAGCTCCTTTACACTTTGCAAGTATTGTACTGGATAATGGAGAAGTGTATTATACAGATGAAAAGGGAGCTTTTAGTTTTTCTATTCGAAAAGATTTCATTCCAATCACCATTAGTTATGCAAATAAACGTTCTATTCGAATTGAGGATTTTAGTCATTTCAAGGGGTATAAAGGGAAGTTTGTACTTTTAGATCTCTCAATAACTTTAGATGAAATAAATATTGTATCTCCTACTACACGAGCACAATCAGGTTCTAATACCGCTATTGTAATAGACAAAGAGGCAATAATGGAAGCACAAGCCTTTAGTTTAAAAGACGTATTAAATAATTTGCCAGGCCACGCAACTGTTCGACCAAATATAGATGCTGCTCAAACTATTAATTTAAGAGGGACATTTGATAGTAATGTAGGTGGAACTGTTCAGCAAATGAATAATTCTTTTGGAGTGGCTATTATTATGGATGATGTAAACTTGACAAATGATGCTAATATGCAGACCCGTAGTTTGTCACAGTTTGGTTTAGATGGTGCTTCAAATGGTGTTTCTCAGTATAATATTAAAGAGCTTACCTATCAAGGAATTGATTTAAGAGAAATACCTGTTGAGAATATTGAAAGTGTTGAGGTTGTTCAAGGTGTTGCCTCAGCAAAATATGGCGAGTTAACCGATGGAGCTATTATTATTAATCGCCAAGCAGGTCGTACCGATTATCAGTTTTCTACAAATATTAATAGAGGAGCTACTTCTTACAGTTTATCTAAAGGTTTTGCTCTACCGGGTAAATGGGGAGCTCTGAATTTATCAATGAATTACTCTAAAAGTAATAGTGATCCTCGTGATAAGGTTCAAGAGTATAATCGAATAAATCAAGGTATTATTTGGACTAAAAATTTTGGTTCTGCTGTAAAGAACACATTGAGTTTTACTTATAGTCGACGTTTAGATAATGTAAGACAAGATCCAGACGACTCATACCTAAGAAAATTAAAAGCATCTGATGATTTTTTTAGGGTTTCAAATAGAACTAATATAAAAGTAAACACTCGACTGATTAAAAGTTTGGATATTAATCTTAGTGGATCTTACGGAATAAGTAATACTTATAATCAAACACTGATAAATAAAGGTCCTTTTCCTATAGCAAATAAAGATACAACAGGTGTTTATGAAGGGAAGTACATTGATGGTCGTTATATAGCAATTGAAGAAATAGAAGGAAGACCATTAAGTTTAAGTGCAAATATAAATATTTCAACGGATGAAATAGGAAATCGATTTGAGCATAAAATTAGTTATGGAGGTTCTATTAATTACCATGATAATTTAGGGAGGGGAACTATTTATAATGCAAATAGTCCCCGATGGTTTCAGAATGCAGCACAAAATGAAAGACCGTATAATTTTAGACAAAATGAAGCAGTAGCGAATTTTGGAGCTTATTTAATGGATAATTTTAGATGGTATTTATTTAATCAACCAGTAGATGGAAATATTGGTATTCGTTTAGACGTACAAAATAATAAAGTTAGTTATCAGCCTCGTCTAAATATGGCTTATCAAATAACTCCCTCTAGTCGATTAAGTATTGGTTATGGTATTTCTACTAAAGCACCTTCTCTGGCTCACCGTTATCCTGCACCGATTTATTTAGATTTTCCAATATTACAGTTTTTTGATGATTCTAATATAAATAATAGTTTGTATTTAGTTAAGACACAAAAATTAGAAACGAATAATAATCATTTAAAACCATCTAAGTCAAGTCAGTTAGAAATAAGTTTTACTCATACAGGAAAGTTCTTAAACAATAGTATAACTGCTCACTTTAAAGATAATAAAGATGGTTTTGGTACAAAGCGTTATTTTGTACCAATAGATGTACCAGAATATAGAGTAATAGGGGAACTTGAAAAAGGAAAACCAATAGAATATGAGCCAACTGGGAATTACAAAACTTATACCAACTATTTTATCCGCACCATGACCAATAGTGTGCGTTCTAAGTCGTATGGAGTAGATTGGAATCTCTCTACCCAAAAGATTCAACCCTTGAACTTGTATTTAGGAATGTCAACTACTTTAGCTTATAGTGAATATTATGATACTAATCCTACTATTGATGAAGTAACTGATGAAGAATATAGAAATAAGTATGATTTGTATTACACTGTATTTAATCCTACAAAAATGCGATCATTGTCTTTAATGAGTAAGTTTAGAGCTACTTACCATATTCCTAAGATTGGTTTTATTGTAACATTGTCTAGTGATGTATTTTGGTTCAGAAAGGGATTAAATAAAGAACAGACTTATGCCAATGAGTACTTAGATATCAATATGCAGCCTATTATTAAGCCGATTGCAGATGATATTAAACGTGCCATCTCGAGTGCTAATAATAATTACGAACAACCTACTTTTTTTATTATTAACCTCAATGCAGCTAAAGAGATAAGAAAGAATATTCGAATAGGAATAAACACATATAACTTTTTAAATATTCAGATAAATAAAGAACGAAAGCTATCAGATGGCTCCGTTTCACGAATAAAATATAGTTCACCTTTTAGTATAACAGGATCGATATCCATTAAATTTTAGAAACCTAATGAAAAACAGAATTTTAATTTTAACCATGCTAATATGCAGTTTGCTAATTGTAAGCTGTAGCAATGATGATAGTAATTCAGAGTATGCAAATACAATAGAAACTCGTTTTATTGCTTCTTTAATAGAAGGACAAACTGACTTGCCTATTCCGTTTGAGGGAACAACAATTGAACTTACTAATAAGTTAAATGGAAATAAGAATACAATAACTTTAGATAATCAAGGGACAGCAATAGTAAAACTACGACAAGGAAGTTATAGTGCTATTGCAAGACAAAGTTTAACTAAAGAAGTTTACAATAAATTAATTGATGATACTAAGAGTTTAGAAGATAAAGCTGAAGATGACATTATTACTTTAACTGCAAATATTGATGAAATAAAAATTGATGCAGCAGCAGAGGTGAAAATTGCAATGAAAATGAATAAAACTGTAGTAGGAGGTTTTGTGTTAAAACAAATTTACTATGCAGGTTCAAGTTTGACTGATGGAGCAGCTTATAGAGATCAATTTATAGAAATTTATAACAATAGCTCAGAGACACTTTATGCAGATGGTCTAATGTTAGGATTATTACATAACTCTAGTTATAGATCATATAATGAAGATGGGCCTTATTTATTACCTTCAAAACAATATGATTGGTCAAAATCTGAAGGAAACACAGGAGAAGGGAATTTAAATAATGATTATGTATATGCAAGTAACTTATTTAGAATACCTGGTAATGGAACACAATATCCAGTAGAAGCAGGAAAAAGTATTATAATTGCTGGTACAGCTATAGATCATACAAAAACATATATCACAACCGATGCTACAAAATTAGTAGATCCAAATAAAACTATTGATTTAAGTAATGCTGATTTTGACGCATATGTTTTAGATTATTTAAAGAAAGAATTTGATATTGATATAACTAAAACACAGTATCGATATAATTTATATACAGTAGGAATTGGAAAATTAGAAGTTTTAAATCTACAAAGAGGAGATTTAGGTTTGCGCTTTGCTACTGATGACGGTATTGTTTTAGTACAGTTACCTAAAGAAGAAAATGTTCTAACTTATCCTAAAGTAAAAACCCCAAAATCAAACGATAGTAATATGTGTGTGCGTATTCCTAACAAGTTCATTGTGGATGGAGTTCAAATTAGAAATGCTAAAGATAATAGGGTAGCTCCTCGTAAAGTTCCAGAATCAGTAGACAGTGGAAATACTTTTGTTCCAAATGGTACTTATTCTAGCCAAGCTTTATTGCGCAAGACAAAATATAAATTAAATAATGGTCGTAGAGTACTTCAGGATACAAATAATTCTACAGAAGATTTTGTAGTAATAGACAAACCTGTATCATCAAAAGGAGAAGATTCATTTACAAATTAAACAATGAAAAAAAGTGTATTGTTTATCTTAGTTCTAATGTGTCAAGGAATAAATGCTCAGTCAAATGCTGAGCGTTTAGACCTATGGCAATACCAAAAGAATAAAAGGTTATTTGTTCCACAACAAATGACTTTCTTGGTAGGACAAACAGAAGAATATGGTAAACTCCAACTGGAATATCAAAAAACTTCAGGAGATTTTAGAAAAAGTCAACAAGCAGAAGAGCAGCGCTTATATCAATTTGATGTCGAGGGATTCACCGATATTGATCGATTTAAAGCATATGGTCGTTTTACCTTTGGTATACGCCATGAAGATGGTTTAGCTAATGATTTGAGAAGTGGTAAAAAAGATGAATTTCAACCTTTTTATTATTATGCAAATTTCCCGAATAATATTCAAAATCAACAGTATTTTGCTACAACAATGTTTAGCTATGAAATTGTTCGAAACAAATTATATGGTGGATTTGGTATAGATTTCGATTACAATTGGACTACAGGTAATCGCGATCCTCGACCAGATATTACGAATTACTTTATTCGATATAAATGGGATTTGACTTATCGTTTAAATAAACATTTAATAGGAATAGGATATGCAATGGGACGTACATCAGAAGATATGAACGAAATGATGTTTAAAAATAGCGAGATAATGGCTGGAAATAAATATCCTGATCGTTTTGTCAATGTAAGTCTTGGCTATGGAGATATTGTATTGAGTAGTAATAATAGAAAGTTAGAGCGAGATGGTCATGAGAATCGATTTAACATTGCTTATCAGTATTCGGCAGAACAACTAGAGGTTTTATTATATGCAGATAAAAAAGATTATCGCGAAAATGCCGAATTAAATAAAGCTTCTGAAGCTTTTAGTGTTTATAATAAATATAATAATGATCAAATTTCTTTTAAATCGTTAGTTACCTATAAAGCAACAGAAAAAAATAATTATCAATTTGGTCTTGAATACTATAATTACCAAGGACAAAATAAACGAACTGTAGAAGGAATTAATTATGAAGCAAATCATTCTTTGTTTACAGGATTATTTCAAGCTTCCTATCTTTCTCTTTGGAAAGATGTCGATATGGAATTTGGATTAACAGAACAACTAGAATCGACAGAGCGAAAAGATTTTGCAGTAGGAAATAAATTAAAATATCAGGGATTACTTAGCAGTGTGCATATTAATGCTATTTATCACCAAAATAATGGTTTTTATCGAATGTCACTTATGCCAATGTATCGCATGAAAATGACAAATAATAAAGATCTAGAACCTACGCAAGAAACTAATTTTACTAAACAAGTTATTTTGCCAGATTTTAATTATAATAGTCAAAATGTTTTTGGATTAAGAGGAGAAATAGGATATGGTACCAAAGCATTAATTAATAAGTATTACTTATATTTTTCTTTGGGGTATCAACATTTTGGAGCGGATAGCCAAAGTAGAAATACACTAACAGCTTCAGTGAATATGTATTTATAATGAAAGGAAGAGGTTTTGGAATTATAGGAAGTATCATTTTGATTATTTTCTTAAACTTTAAAGAATTTAATGAGAAAGTATCTGGATATGAATCAATAGCAGATTTGAGACATGCCTATGAACAAGATACTGCTTTTTGGCCTTCTGCTACATTAGATAGTACTGCTGTTTTTAAAGAATTAGGAGCATTATTAGAAGGTCCAAAAATTAGTAAAAATGATAAGCCTTTAGTGGAATTAGGAAAGATGTTATTTTATGATCCAAGATTGTCTTCGTCCAATAAAATAGCTTGTGCAACTTGTCATATTGATAAAGAACATTGGGCTGATAAAGAAACATTAGCGATAGGACACGAAGGTTTAGTAGGTACTCGTAATACGCCAAGTATTGAAAATGTATGGATACAAAATGAACTCTTTTGGGACGGTAGAGCAAATAGCTTACAAGAACAACAAACTATGTCAATAGAGAATCACGTAGAAATGTTTCAAGATATAGAATCTTTGCCTCAAAAGATTAGTGTTATAAAAGGATATCATAAGTATTTCAAAAAGGCATTTGGTACAAAAGAGATAACCAAAGAACATATCTTAGATGCTATTGCTGCTTTTCAACGAACAATAGTTTCGAATCCTACATCTTTTGATAAGTTTGTACTAGGTGATTATAAGCAATTAAGCGATCAGCAGGTCTTAGGACTGCATTTATTTCGCACAAAAGCACGATGTATAAATTGTCATAATGGACCATATTTTACGGATTTACAATATCATAACCAAGGTTTTACTTTCTATAAGAGAAAACGAGAAGATTTGGGAAGGTATAATGTAACTAAAGACCCTAGAGATGTTGGAAAGATGAAAACACCAGGATTGCGCAATGTGATGAATACTGGTCCATGGTTTCACATGGGAATATTTCCTAATATTCAAAGTTTAATGGGCATGTATAATGCGGGAATGAATGTACCATATAGAAGGGAGGAGTTTAAAGATGATCCAATGTTTCCTGTTACATCACCACTTATAAAGCGATTAGAATTAACCAAAGAGGAGCAAGCAGCTATTATAGCTTTTTTAGAAGCTTTAAGTTCAGAACCCATGCTGGTGGAAAAGCCTGAGTTGCCATAGATAACTTTTATCGAAGTAAGATAAATATAAAACGTAAAACTAGTGCTTATACGTTTTTTTTATATTAGGAGATTATTTGTTAAATAGTTAATTTTAATAGGTTGATAATTAAATGTGTAACTATGGAAATAAAGGATTTTGTAATCGGTAAAGAATATTCTAATAGGGATATAATGAACGCTTTTAAATGTAGTACAGAAGGAGGTATTCGTTATGTGAAAAAAGAGAATCATTTGGTGTTAGTAAGTAGTCTAGCTGGCAAACAGAATATTGCACCTGCCAAAGATAGAAGAGAAGGTGATGTTGTTTTTCATGCAGGTGTAGGTAAAAAAGGAAATCAGGAGCTAAAAGGAGCAAATAAGCGCCTTGCAGATGCGATAAAAGACAAAAGTAAATTATATTATTTTGAAGTATTCAAACCTAGTGTATATACCTATCAAGGAGAATATCAATTGCTTGATGCCAACCCAACTATAGAAATACAACAAGATGCAGAAGGTAATAATAGAGGGGTGTTAATGTTTAAAATAAAGAGAATTTCCTAGTTATAAAGTGATTATATAGGATTTAATATGAATTAAGTAGTCAAAACATTAGCGACACACACCACAACTTTTACCATTAACAGCACAATGCTTGCAATACTTACAGTTTTTACATGCTTTACAATTAGATGCTCCTGTACAAGTAGCAAAAGTACTTTCATAGTAATAGGCACCCGCTGCAGTAAGTGTTAAAGCAATCATCGACAAAAATAAAAACTTTTTCATAAGGCAATTTTATATTTTCTTAAAAAGGGAAATAACGTATTTTCTTCAAAATTAATATAATATATAATGTATCTCCGTTTAGTGTCATACTACTGATTTAGTGGGAAAACTGTAGCTCTTTCAAAAACATAACTAACTAATATACAATATTTATAAAAAGTCGTTGTATGTTATTTTGTTGAATAAATAATCACCTATCCTCCTTTATTATATCAAACGAACATACGTTAATATATTGATATGTTAACAGTAATAAACAAT
>NZ_BAEX01000044.1 GCF_000246945.1 Myroides injenensis M09-0166 | reverse complement strand
TTTCAACTGCTCGTTTTTTAATTATTACTATTGTTATATCTAATAATTGGTAAATCTTCTAATGTTGGTATTTTGTGAATTAAGTTTTGCAACTCATTCCAATCTTTATATCCACATTCCTGTGCGATATCTTTAATTTCTAAATTAGTGAAGAATAATAATTCTAAACTTTTTATTAGTCTTTCTTTTTTGCAAAAACCTAAAAGTGTATCACCAAAATAATACATAAAATGGTTGTCTAACTCACTTTCTTCTATATTGTGTTTAGTACAGATGGTAGATAATGCATTTACACTACAGTCTTTAAGAGCAGTAAAATCATTTTGTATTTCCAGACAATTTTCTTTACTCTTTATTAATTTGAATGTTATATTTTCTTTTTCTATTTGTGGCTTAAAAAAGATACTGAAAATATTAAAAGTAATATTCTCACTATTATTATCTATATAGCAAGTTCCAGATACAAAAAAATTATTGATTGAGTCTGGAGTATTTTTATACAAAAACTTTTGATATTGATTACGTTGTTTAGTTTGTCTATATAATGGTAATTTTTTCTTGATATAATTAACAATTGTCTGATGGTTATTGTTATTAGTCAGATCAAGATTAAACCCTCTAATTAATTCATTATCTCTGTTAAAAGTTAAACATATATGGTCAATACTTTTTTTGTTATCCTGTAATAATGCGTAATTCAAGTAGTGAAAAGAATTAGCTAATACAGTAGTCATTGAAGTAAAGTAATTAAAGTAGAATTGTTCCCATGGCATACCAGATTGTTTGACTTTTAGGGGTACTTTTTCAAAATGATCAATAAAGTTGTCAACTTTATTGCATAATGAATCGAATAATTGTTGGTTCATAAGGTTGTTATTTTGGTTGTTAATCGGTTACAATTTAGTTAAAAAAAATAGTAATCAAAATAAAAATTACATTTAATGTAATTTTTGAAGTGTTTTTTTAATATGATTGTTATTTAGTGAGGTTAAAAATTGAATTATTGTTATATATGTGGTAGAGAAAATTGATATTTTAAGTTGCTTTTAATTATTGTTTTATGAATAACTCTATACTTATACTTGCTTTTTTTGTGAATATGACATTTTTGTCATCTCTCTACAGCTAATTAAGAAAGAATATTCGATAGTTGTTTTTTCTTAAAGTGAAATTTGAAAATTTCCTATTATAAATGTTTTTATCGGGAAGGCATAAGGAAGTTGAAAGTAGTTGTTTGGGAAAACTGCCTAGTTAGCGAAGAAATGCTACACTTTTCCCAATACTTATCGAATAAATACGTTATTAAATTATATAAGTTATTGGTATATAATTGTTTGTGTTTATTAAAGTGGAAGATAAAGGAAGAAAAGAGAAGTTTTAGGAAGAATAGGGAACTAAACCAAAAAGGCGTTTTTTAGTAAAAGTACCTTTGCGAAAGGTAGATATAATGGTAGTTGCAATAGCATTAATTAGAGCTAATTAATTTGTATATAGGTTAATTATGTATAAAAAATACTATATGAAAAATTATTTATTATATTGGCTTCTACTAAAAACTAAAAAATTATGAATAATATTAATGTCTATACACCTAAAAATAAGGTGCGTATAGTGACGGCTGCTGCATTGTTTGATGGACATGATGCTGCGATTAATATAATGAGGCGAATCATTCAAGCAACTGGATGTGAAGTAATTCACCTAGGACATGATAAGAGCGTAGAGGAGGTGGTAAATACAGCTATTCAAGAAGATGCGAATGCTATTGCAATGACTTCTTATCAAGGAGGGCACAATGAATATTTTAAGTATATGTATGATTTGTTGCAAGAGCGTGGAGCAGGACATATACGAATCGTAGGTGGAGGTGGAGGAGTGATTTTACCATCTGAGATCAAAGAATTAATGGATTATGGCATTACTCGTTTGTATTCACCTGATGATGGACGTGAGTTAGGATTACAAGGCATGATAAATGATATGGTTGAGAAGGCTGATTTTCCAACTTTAGATTTAAAACTGCCGGAGGGTAAAGATATTTATCAATCACTAGCAGATAAAGATATAACTACCATTTCCCGTCTCATTTCCCTTGCAGAGAATAGAGAAGAAGATTTTCTAAAACTATTTAAGTTTGACAGAGATAAGCATAAGAATACTCCTGTTCTTGGTATTACAGGAACAGGTGGAGCTGGTAAATCATCCATGGTAGATGAACTTGTACGCAGATTTCTAATAGATTTCCCTGATAAAACAGTAGCTTTAGTATCAGTAGATCCCTCTAAAAGAAAAACAGGAGGGGCTTTATTAGGCGATAGAATACGTATGAATTCGATAAATAACCCAAGGGTTTACATGCGTTCTCTAGCCACTAGACAATCCAATCTAGCACTTTCTCGCTATGTAGAAGAAACCTTGCAAGTACTTCAAGCAGCTAATTTTGATTTAATAATTTTAGAAACATCAGGAATTGGACAGTCAGATACTGAGATTTTAGATCACTCTGATACTTCGCTATATATTATGACGCCAGAGTTTGGTGCAGCTACACAATTGGAAAAAATTGATATGCTTGATTTTGCAGATATTGTAGCAATTAATAAGTTCGATAAAAGGGGTGCACTAGATGCGTTACGAGATGTAAAGAAACAATATCAGAGAAACCATAACTTATGGGAGGCTAATCCAGATGATATGCCTGTTTTCGGTACAATTGCTTCACAATTTAATGACCCAGGTACGAATGCTCTTTATCGAGCATTAATGGAGAAAATAGTAGAGAAAACAAATGCTGACTTAATAACAAATTTCACTATCACCAAAGAGATGAGTGAGAAGATATATGTGATTCCACCTAATCGTACACGATATCTTTCTGAAATTGCTGAGAATAACCGTAAGTATGATGAGAAAGTAGTATCACAAAGAGAAGTGGCGCAAAAGCTATTTGGTATTTATAAAACGCTTCAAAGTGTAATTGGCAAACTCCCTGAGATTGACAAGAGCGGTATTGCTGAAGAGAGTATTGTCACAAAGGATGAAGAAACAAAACTATTTGTGGGATTGTTAGTAAAGGAGTTCGACAAGGTTAAAATGGATTTAGACCCTTATAACTGGGAAGTAATTCTAAACTGGCAAGAGAAAGTAAATAAATATAAAAATTCTATTTATTCTTTTAAAGTTAGAGATAAAGAAATAAAGATAACGACACACACAGAAAGTTTATCTCATCTCCAAATTCCTAAAATAGCTTTGCCTAAGTACGAAGCTTGGGGAGATATTTTGCGATGGAGTTTACAAGAAAATGTACCTGGAGAGTTTCCTTTTACCTCTGGATTATATCCCTTTAAGAGAGAAGGAGAAGACCCTACGCGTATGTTTGCGGGAGAAGGGGGACCTGAACGTACTAATAGACGATTTCATTATGTATCTCTAGGAATGCCAGCAAAAAGATTATCTACTGCTTTTGACTCGGTTACTCTATATGGAAATGATCCAGGTTATCGCCCTGATATTTATGGTAAAATAGGTAATGCGGGTGTCTCTATTTGCTGTTTGGACGATGCTAAGAAACTTTATTCAGGTTTTAACTTAGCTCATCCATTAACTTCAGTATCGATGACGATTAATGGTCCAGCACCTATGCTATTAGGTTTTTTCTTAAATGCAGCTATAGATCAACAATGTGAATTATATATTAAAGAAAACGATTTAGTTCAAGAAGTAGAAGATAAGATTGCAAAGATATATAAGGATAAAGGAGTAGAGCGTCCTAAATACAATGGCGAATTACCGGAAGGTAATGATGGTTTAGGGTTATTGCTATTGGGAGTAACTGGAGATCAAGTGCTCCCAAAAGAGGTGTATCAGGAAATAAAGAAAAATACTTTAGCTCAAGTAAGAGGTACAGTACAAGCTGATATTCTAAAAGAAGATCAGGCACAAAATACTTGTATTTTCTCCACAGAGTTTGCACTTCGATTAATGGGTGATGTACAAGAGTATTTTATCAATAATAATGTGCGTAATTTCTACTCTGTATCCATTTCAGGTTATCACATTGCAGAGGCAGGTGCTAATCCTATCACACAATTAGCTTTCACATTAGCTAATGGGTTTACTTATGTGGAGTACTATTTAAGCAGAGGTATGGATATTAATGCTTTTGGTCCTAATCTCTCTTTTTTCTTTTCTAATGGTATTGATCCTGAATATGCTGTTATTGGTCGAGTGGCTAGGCGTATATGGGCAAAAGCTATGAAAGATAAATATGGAGCTAATGAACGGGCACAAATGCTGAAATACCATATCCAAACTTCAGGACGTTCATTACACGCACAAGAGATAGATTTTAATGATATTAGAACGACATTACAAGCATTATATGCCATATATGATAACTGTAATTCCTTGCATACGAATGCCTATGACGAGGCAATTACAACGCCGACAGAAGAGTCAGTACGAAGAGCAATGGCTATTCAATTGATTATTAATAAAGAATTAGGATTAGCTAAAAATGAAAACCCTATACAAGGGTCTTTTATCATAGAAGAACTTACAGATTTGGTAGAAGAGGCTGTTCTTACAGAGTTTGATCGTATAACAGAAAGAGGTGGAGTATTAGGTGCAATGGAAACAATGTATCAACGTTCTAAAATACAGGAAGAATCACTATACTATGAAACATTAAAACACAATGGTTCATTCCCTATTATTGGAGTAAATACTTTCTTGAGTTCTAAAGGCTCACCGACTGTTGTGCCAGCTGAAGTTATCCGTGCAACAGAGGAAGAGAAGTTGTTTCAAATCCATACAAAGGATAACCTTCACAAAATGAATGAAGAAATTGTGTCTGAAAAGCTGAAAGATATTCAAGAAATAGCAGTACAAAATAAGAATATATTTGAAGCATTAATGGATGCTTCAAAATACTGTACGTTAGGAGAGATTACCTCTGCATTGTTTGAAGTAGGAGGACAGTACAGAAGAAATATGTAGATGAAGATTGTATTTGTCTTTTTTTAATTTCTGTAGTTAATCAGTAAGGGTAGTTATACAATTTTTATAATGATTGTTGTTAAAATAGGGAAAATATTAAAAGAGCAGATGTGAATGTATTTGGGTTTTTATATGCCTTTTAAGTAATAATTTTATATAATGTAATTATTACAATTTTTTACCAACTATTTGTTAGTAGCAGAAAAAGATATGTATATTGCGAATGTTATTTGAAAACATAGAATGAAATTATATATTCAACATAGTAACTAACCCTAACCAAAACTATAGTTAAAACAATTTATTAAATTGATTGTTTGATAGAGAGATGGCCTAAATTGTCTCTTTATTCTTAAAAATAAAGCCGATAGTAGTAATACTGTCGGCTTTTTATTTAAAATATAAGGCTCTATTTTAATCTAAATACTTTTTTGCTAAAAATATATAGGCAGGTGGATTATGATGTGTCATTATAAAATCGGGAATATTAAATTCTTTTTGATATTCTTGATCATGTAATCCATCAAGTACAATTGGATTGCTGCATCTTGTGTAACCACTTTCAAAACGATATGTAGGTTCTTTTAACTCAGGCAATGATTTATTAATCTCTTTGAACACAAAATGACCTAGGTATTTTTTATACTTTTTCACAGACTTTACAGGTTTTCTCTCAATGCCACTAAATATAGTTTTGGCTATTATGCGTTTTGGCCAACTTATTTTCTTAAATGTACTTTTGAGTTCACTCTCAGAAAGTGGACTAATAGTATTGAAATCATAAAATGTTTGAGTAGTAGGGGGTACTTCTGGTACCCAATCTTGTGTATTTACAATGGAATAACTCCATAATTTTGTCATTTTTTCATATTGATATGCAAAATATAAATTACCAGGTTTTGGAACTGCCAACGCATATGTCTTTATATTCAAATCTAGTGGAAGAATATTTGCTTCTTTTTGTTGGTAGAAATAGGCTGTAATTAATGTTGCTATTGCAGCTCCTTGACTATGACCAGAAATAATGATATCCCTTGCCCCAGTATGGATAATACTATCTAATTTTGGTTTAATATCTTCTAAGAGGTATAAGGTGCTAATTGTCCACCCACTATGTACAGAAGCTCTGTCATCTGATGAGAACTTATAACTAACGATTTTATTATTCGCAATTTCTATTGAGCCATTTGCCGGAATCATTGCTGCATAATAATTTGCTAACCAGCTTAAAGTTGAGTTAATAGACCCTCTTATAGCTATTTCATATACATTGTTGTCAGAATTATAATATAATCCCCAAGCATTAGCTAACCCCATATCTTGTGAGCGATATAAGTTTTCGTAGTGTGTTAATGCTTTTAGTGAGTCTTTGCCAATGGGAGTATGTATATCCATCGCTAAAGTAAGACTGTTTATAATTTCATCTTTATTAGCTGCATCTTTTAATACCTGAGCGTTAATACTAATTGTAGCGAACATTAGTATAAAGACAAAAATGGACTTGAAATTCATAATACGTTGAAATTTTAAACCAAAATTACTATATTCTTTTAATAGTATATTTTAAAAAGGCATAATGTTTGATATTTTTTACGTAAATTTAATATGTTAAAAAAAAGTAGTTATGGCACAAACATTTTTTAAAAGTATCAAAAGAAGTATTAAAAACTGGTATATACCAGTTGTATTAGGGGTATTCTTTATTATTGCTGGAATTTATATTTTCAGTACACCTATTGCTTCTTATTTTTCTCTAGCAATATTATTTAGTACACTATTCTTGGTTTCAGGAATTTTTGAGATTGCATTTGCTATTTCGAATAAAGATGAGCTAGAAGGTTGGGGCTGGTTATTGTTTTCTGGTCTTGTTGATTTACTATTAGGTTCTATATTAATAGGTAGTCCTGAATTAAGTTTAAAATTCTTACCTATATATGTAGGTTTAGTTTTAATGTTTAGATCAATGAGAGGAATGGGACTAGCGTTTGATTTGAAACACTATGGAGCAAAAGGATGGGGA
This sequence comes from Myroides injenensis M09-0166, assembly GCF_000246945.1. Lineage (GTDB taxonomy): Bacteria > Bacteroidota > Bacteroidia > Flavobacteriales > Flavobacteriaceae > Flavobacterium > Flavobacterium injenense. Next base: position 21,598 of record NZ_BAEX01000044.1, on the reverse strand, counting down.
AGTTTATTGTTTTTAGGAATATTAGGATTAATATTCTCTTTTCTAATGGTAACTAATCTAGAATTCGGTGCATTTACAATTGTTTATTGGACAGCTTTTACTTTTGTAATGCTAGGTGTATTTAGTATTTTTTATGGTATTCAATTAAAAAACTTGAAGAACCATGCAGGAAAAATTAGTGAAGAATTGAAACAAAAATATGAAGCAATTCAAGAAGAGATTAAAAAAGAACTTAATAAGGAGTGATAAAAAAGTCTTAAATAATTCGCGCTTTATGAAAAAATGCCTATTTTTCGTTTTATAAAGAAGATTATAAGTATGAAAAAGTTTTTTGGAATTGCTCTTTTAATGGTTGGAGCATTATTTTTAGGTAGTTGTGAAGGATCAGATGGACCTCAAGGACCTCCGGGGCCTCCAGGAGTAGGAGAATTGCCACAAGTTTTTGAAACTAAGATTGATTTTAGTACTAATTTAGACGAAAATAAGGTCGTTAAGGAAGTTAAGAATCCTATAGAAGTATTTAAAGGAGATTATGTATTAGTTTATGTTCTTGAAGGAGCAACTAAAGATAATTTACCAATTTGGTCACCATTGCCAAAGAGATATTTTGTTACTGATGAGAGCACAAATAAAGAAGAAGAATTAGAATATAGTTTTAATTTTTCTGTTTATGATGTACAAATAGCTGCTAGTGCAACTACAAATCTTAGACTGTTTAATGGAGATGGAAAAGGTCATCCTGGATTTGTAAAAGATATGGTCTTTAGAATAATATATGTTCCAGGGGCTGATCCTAGAACAAAATCAAAATCAATAAAGAGTGATAAAAAAAGATTAACGTATGAAGAAGCTATTGTAAAATATAATCTTCAAGACGTAGAAGTAACAAAGTTGTAAGAACTTTTATAGTAGAAAAGCCTTTCTCATCTGAGAAAGGTTTTTTTTTTGGGGTCTAATTACTATTTTCTATAAAGTATTTTATTAGTTATATTTAATATTAAAGTGTTTTTATTTCATTAAGGCTCTTTTTTTAAGGGGGTGGTGTTAGTAAATAGTTGTTTTAAAAAAAATATTATTAAAAAATATAGGGGGTATTGTTATTTTTTGTTCATTTTAATTTACATTTGCATCATCAAACAAAGGGGGTGACCCCGAAAAACTATAATTATGTCAACATTTCGTTTTCGAGCAATTGAGAAAGCAGCTTCTAGAGAAGCTGTTAAGGTAGAAGAACTGGGTAGAAAATCATTAATTTTTGGCGACCATGTATTTAATGACAAGTCAATGCGTCAATTCTTAACTCCGGAAGCTTATCAAGCTGTAAAGAATGCACAGTTAGGAATTAAAATAGACCGCAAACTTGCTGAATACATAGCACTAGGGATGAAGGAGTGGGCGTTATCTAAAGGCGTTACTCATTATACTCACTGGTTTCAACCACTAACGGGTACAACAGCAGAAAAGCACGATGCTTTTTTTGAAACACAATTCGATGGTGATCCTGTCGAAAAGTTTAACGGTTCGCAATTAGTGCAGCAAGAACCTGATGCATCTAGTTTTCCTAATGGTGGAATTAGAAATACATTTGAAGCTAGAGGGTATACAGCTTGGGATCCTACATCACCTGCATTTATTTTTGGATCAACGCTTTGTATTCCAACTGTATTTATAGCCTATACAGGGGAAGCATTAGACAATAAGACTCCTTTGTTAAAAGCAATTAATGCAATAGACGATGCTGCAACTGAAGTAGCTCGTTATTTTGATAAAAATGTAAAGAAAGTTACACCTACACTTGGTTGGGAACAAGAATATTTTCTTGTAGATGCAGCATTAGCGGCTTCTCGTCCAGATATATTGACTACAGGTAGAACGCTTTTAGGACATACTGCAGCTAAAGGGCAACAATTAGATGATCACTACTTTGGTTCTATTCCTACGCGTGTTCTTAATTATATGCATGATTTAGAAAATCACTGTATTCTTTTGGGAATTCCAGTAAAGACTAGACATAATGAAGTAGCACCTAATCAGTTTGAGTTAGCACCAATATTTGAAGAAACTAACCTTGCAGTAGATCACAATTCATTATTAATGGATGTGATGAAAAAGGTAGCAGAGAAACATCACTTTAAAGTGTTATTCCATGAAAAACCTTTCAAAGGAGTAAATGGATCTGGTAAACACAATAACTGGTCTTTGGCAACAGATACTGGTATTAATTTGCTAAGTCCAAGTAAAACACCAAAAAGTAATTTACAATTCTTGACTTTCTTCATTAATGCAATTAAAGCGGTTAATGATAACGAAGAGTTATTAAGATCTTCTATAGCTTCTGCTAGTAATGATCACAGACTTGGAGCTAATGAAGCACCTCCAGCTATTGTGTCTGTATTTATTGGACAACAATTAACCAGAGTGCTACAAGAATTGAAAGAAGTAACAGATGGTAAATTATCACCAGAGGAAAAAACGGACTTAAAGCTAAATGTAGTTGGTAAAATTCCAGATGTATTACTTGATAATACAGATCGAAACAGAACATCTCCATTTGCATTTACAGGTAATAAGTTTGAATTCAGAGCTGTAGGGTCTACTGCTAACTGTGCTGGTCCTATGACTGTCTTAAATACTATTGTAGCAAAACAGTTAAAAGAATTTAAAGCGGAAGTAGATCAATTAATTGAGAAAGATGGCCTAAAGAAAGATGAAGCTATATTTAATGTATTAAGAGAGTATATTAAACAAAGTGAGCGCATTCTTTTTGAAGGAGATGGTTATAGCGAAGAATGGGAAAAAGAAGCTGCTAAAAGAGGGTTGAGTAATAACAAAACTACTCCCGAAGCATTAAAAGTAAAAATAGCACCTAAATCAATTGAAATATTCGAGGAAATGAATGTAATGACGCGTAAAGAAATTGAAGCGCGTTATGAAATTGAATTAGAAGAATATGTAAAACGTATTCAAATAGAGGGACGTGTATTAGGAGATATCGCAAGAAATCATGTAATACCTACAGCTATTAAATACCAAAATTTAGTTATTGATAATGTTAAAGGGCTTAAAGAGATATTTGGAGACAAAGATTTTGCAGATATTGCAGCCGAGCAACTACAAATTATCAAAAAGATTTCATACCATATAGCACAGATTAATGCTAAGGTAACTGAAATGACTAATCAAAGAAAAACAGCAAACCATATTGAAGATTTAGAACAACAGGCTCATGCTTATTGTTTTGATGTGAAACCTTATTTCGATGTGATTAGATATCACAGTGATAAATTAGAAGTATTGGTTGACAATGAAATATGGACTCTAACTAAGTATAGAGAACTGTTATTTACTAATTAGGATATACTTTATCACTATACAACACAGCACTTACTGAAAAAGGTCTTATCAATATGATAAGACCTTTTTTATTCTTTTGCGATTGTAATAAAAAGTTTGTGTAAGGATTTGGAATTACGACATTTGAAAGATAGTCATTATTTTACAATAAACGATATTAGAAAGTACATATTTAAGTAGCATTTATAAGGTGTATATAGTAAAACGAAAGAATTATATTAAATTATTTTGCTTTTTATATGTTTTATATAGATTGCCTTATATTAATTCAATAGTGTCAACTTGTGTCTGTGATTTATAATACTGTAACATCTTGTTTTAATAGTTAAATTTAATCTGTTTTTTAACATTAATCATATCATTTGTTTTAAAAGTAATTAAATTAGAGAAGATAAAAATGAAGTACTTATGATAAAGAATTTTTTCATTATTGTTATTTTATTGATGACGTATTTTACTGGTTTTACTCAGCCGATACGTCTGCCATACGACGATTCTTCTGGTTGGATGCTTGTAAATCTTAATATAAATGATCAAGCGATGGTATTTTTGTTTGATACGGGATGGGATGGACTAGCTATAAAAAGTAGTTTACTTCCACAATTTCGTGAGGGTAAGGAGATTGCGGTAGTAGATGCTAATAGAGTAGTAGCTGAAGTCACAACAATTCAAGTGGATAGCATGAAAGTTGGCAATTATACTTTCTATCATTTGCCTTTTACTGATTTAGAGTCATTCCCTATGATGAAAGATCCTATATTCAATTGCTATGGAATTGATGGTATTTTAGGAAATGTTATTTACCAAGATAAGATTCTTGAAATTAATCCTATTAAGAAAGAAATTCTTCTTCACGATATTACAGACGAATTATTAACTGAACTAGATAACAATCATTTCATTAAGGTAAACAATAGAAGTGAAGAACTAAGAACAAGAATCGTTATACCTGCAACAATTAATGGTCTTCGTACAAATTATTTAATGGATACAGGGGATAATGGTTACTTAACAGCAACCTTGACTCCAATTGCATTAAATAGATTATCACCTAATGATACAAACCGATATGTTACAGCGGGTAGTGTGGGAGCTTTTGGAATGGATGAGCGATTAAGTTATACTTTTATAAACAGAGATGCAGAGGTCGAGATAAGTGATTTGCTTTTGGAAAATGAAGAAGTATTATATAATAGTACTGATAAAGCTCATCAAATGGGGGTAGAGTTTATAAAACAGTTTTATCTGTTTTACAATCCAATTACAGGAATACTCTATCTAAAAAAAGTAAAAAAGTCAGAGGTACAATCAACTTTAGAGAAAGTAGGTTTTGGTATAGCCTTTATCGATGGAGATTACAGAATAGCTGCATTAAGTGAGTTTGAAGAAAACTTAAAACTTGGTGATAGGGTTATTGCTATTAATAATATACCAATGAGTGAATTATGTGGTTATAGAAAATATATTCAAGGATTAAGCAATAAACCAAAAATAAAAATAGAACGAAATGGAGTAGAGTTTGTATTCTAAATTTAGCATTTGCGAAAGCAAGCATATTCTGTAAATACAATTTTTGGAAGAAAATATTAAAAGTATTCTGCATAGAATTAAAACGGTATTATCAGAATTAAGTATATCGAATACTGCTAAAATTATTAAGCAAATGATAAACTGTAATATATAATAGATAAACACTCATAATACTTAAGCATTTAGCTTTTGGGATTAAACTGTAATCGCTTAAAAAGAAGATAATAATAAGTAAAAAGCCTTAAACAAATTCGTTTAAGGCTTTTCTATTTCTGTTACTTTAATTCTAGTAGTACAACGTTTTCTACGTGATGTGTCTGAGGGAACATATCCACAGGACGTACTTTAATCACTTTGTATTTTTCGTCCATTAAAGATAGGTCTCTTGCTTGAGTAGCAGAGTTACAACTTACATAAACAACTCTTTTTGGAGCAATTTTAAGTATCATATCCACTACATCTTTGTGCATTCCATCTCTAGGAGGGTCAGTGATAATTACATCTGGTTGTCCGTGCGTTTTAATGAAGTCATCATTAAATACGTTTTTCATATCTCCTACAAAGAAATCACAGTTGGTGATATTATTTCGCTCTGCATTAATTTTTGCATCTTCAATAGCTTCAGGCACTGCCTCTACACCGATGACTTTTTTAGCAGCTTTAGAAACAAACTGAGCAATTGTACCAGTTCCAGTATACAAGTCGTAAACTAGCTCATTACCAGTTAATCCAGCATATTCTCTAGTTATTTTATATAATTCGTAAGCTTGAGCAGAGTTAGTTTGATAGAAAGATTTAGCATTAATGCTAAATTTAAGTCCTTCCATTTCTTCCAAGATATAATCACGTCCTTTATATAGTACTACATCCTGGTCATAAATTGTATCATTTGCTTTTCCATTCACCACATATTGCAATGAGGTAATCATTGGGAAACGCTCTGCTAGAAAGTCTAATAAAAGTTCTCTTTTAGCTTTGTCATCATAGAAAAATTGGATAAGAACCATCACTTCACCAGTAGAAGCTGTTCTGATCATTAATGTTCTAAGAAGGCCTTCTTGCTCGCGAGGGTTAAAGAATGATAAGCCATTTTCATTTGCAAATCTTCTTATTTCATTACGAATATCGTTAGAAGGATCTTGTTGTAAATGACATTTTTTGATGTCTAAGATTTTATCCCACATTTTTGGAATGTGAAAACCTAAAGCATTTTCTTTTCCCATTTCTTCTCCACTAGCCACTTCCTCAGGAGTAAGCCATCTAGCATTAGAGAATGAAAATTCCATTTTATTGCGATAAAATAAAGTTTCTTCAGAACCAAGTATAGGTTCGAACTCAGGTAATTCAATTTTACCTATGCGCTTTAAGTTGTTGTAAACCTCTTGGTTTTTGTAAAATAGTTGTTGGCTATATTTCATATTTTGCCATTTACAACCACCACATGCTCCAAAGTGTTGACATACTGGTTCTATTCTATGGTCAGAAAGTTTGTGAAATTTTATTGCACGTCCTTCATAATAAGCTTTACGCTTTTTAACTGTCTGTACATCAATCACATCTCCCGGAACAACATTAGGAATAAATATAACCTTTCCGTCTGAAGCTTTAGCTACCGAAACGCCTTTTGCACCTGCATCAAGGACTTCTACGTTTTCGAATACGATTCTTTCTGTTCTTTTTCTTGTCATGCCGCAAAAATAGCTTAAAAACTCAATATTTAATCACTTTGAATATGATTTTGATTTGGTGTTATTTTATTGGTAATCAATGTATTGCTTTAATGTTGTGATATTTATAATAATTCTAATTAATAAAGAAGATATAATAGCTGTTTTCTAGTGAAATCCAACTAATATAAGGCGTAATTAGGTTGTATTTAATACATTGATATCTAAATCGTTGATAGTTAGGAGAATTAGAATTAGTACGAAATTCAATCCAATAGTAAGGTATAATCTTTACTTATGGTTTAATCTTACCTCTTATTTCATATTTGAATACTATATAAAATTCGCTATTAATAATTACGTAAACGGGGACTATACATAAAATCACTATACCTATTTACTTGCTGTATAAATAAGGACAAAAAATGAACTTTTTTTACCATTTATGCGATTTAGAATATTGTAAAAATCCTATGTTTACAAGGGTTAAGAGGTTATTTAAAAGTTAAATAGCAGTTTTGTTCGGGAACGCTTCGAGAATTGGTCGTGGGAGCATTGCAAAAAGGGAATATTCCCGAACAAGACTGCAACCGTCCTCGAACAACACTGGGACAAGACCAGAATGAAATGCTTAAAAATTAGAGAAAAGGGGGATTGTAAATTGACTTTTTTACAGTCAATTTAGAGGCGAAATACAGACTTTGATTTGTGTAATTTTGTTTGAGAAGAATCAGTTAGGACACTGATTAACAGTACAAAAGTACGATTTTTTTAGTTATTACGACTATTCGTTTTTACAATATTAGTTAAGTAGAGTATTTAATTTGATTAAGTAATATAGTTATCAATGATAAGTTTTATTGATAGTAAGCAAGTATTTAATTGTAATGTGAAATATGTATAGGATAATGTATTGCTTAATTGTGGTAACTTACTGTAGAAATGTTAACATATTAAACTTTATTTTGTATTTAATTGATTTAAAGTGTGATTAGTTGTTATAATTGTGTTATTTGCTATGATTGCGATGCTATATCCATTTATATTACATTAAATTTAATTATATTGCGTAAAATAAGTTTGAACACTAAAAATTTTATTATACAATGTCACAACAACTTACTTCAGCACAAGCTATAGAATTAGAGAATAAATATGGAGCGCATAATTATCACCCACTACCAGTAGTTTTATCTAAAGGAGAGGGAGTATATGTATGGGACGTAGAAGGAAAGAAATACTATGATTTTTTATCTGCTTATTCAGCGGTAAATCAAGGTCATTGTCACCCAGCAATTACGAAAGCTATTACTGATCAAGCAAATACTTTAATGCTTACATCTAGAGCTTTTTACAATGATAAATTAGGGACTTACGAAGAGAAAATTACTAATCTTTTTGGATTCGATAAAGTATTACCTATGAACTCAGGAGCTGAAGCAGTAGAGACAGCTCTAAAATTAGCTAGAAAATGGGCTTATGAGAAAAAAGGGGTAGCTGAGAATCAAGCAAAAATAATTGTTTGTGAGAATAACTTCCACGGAAGAACAACTACAATTATTTCATTTTCAAATGATCCAGATGCACGTAAAAACTATGGTCCTTACACAGATGGTTTTATAAGAGTAGAATATAATAATATTGATGCCCTTAAAGAAGTATTAGAAAAAGATAGCAAAAATATAGCAGCGTTTTTAGTAGAGCCGATTCAGGGAGAAGCTGGTGTATATGTACCAGATGCTGGATATTTAGCAGAAGCAAAAGCATTATGTGAGAAATATAATGTATTATTCATTGCTGATGAAGTACAAACAGGTATTGCTAGAACAGGTAAGATGCTAGCTATTGATCACGAAAATGTAAAAGCGGATATATTAGTGTTAGGGAAAGCGCTTTCTGGAGGAGCATATCCTATTTCTGCTGTATTGGCAAATGATGATGTAATGAACGTAATTAAGCCTGGTCAGCATGGATCTACGTTTGGTGGTAATCCTATGGCAGCAGCTGTAGCAATTGCGGCACTAGATGTAGTTTTAGATGAAAAACTAGCAGATAACGCGCAAAAATTAGGAGAGCTTTTCAGAAGTGAATTGAATAAATATATTGCGAATAGCAATATTTGTACAATGGTTAGAGGAAAAGGGCTTCTTAATGCTATTTTGATTAATGATACAGAAGATAGTGATACAGCGTGGAATATTTGTTTAAAGCTACGCGACAATGGTTTGTTAGCTAAACCTACTCACGGTAATATTATTCGTTTTGCACCACCTTTAGTAATGAATGAAGAACAATTATTAGATTGTGTACGCATCATTACTGATACGCTAAAAGAATTCGAAAGATAGAAAGTTATCAAACAGATTAACGTAAAAGGACTCATGTATACTAAGTTATATGAGTCCTTTTTGTGTTTTTTTACTATAGTAAATATTCTAAACAAGCAGTCTTATAATTGTAAAATGCTTATTTTTAACGTATTGTTCTGTTATTACTCTTTTTGTAGATAATTAAAAACAGTATCAATTCTATGTTTATTAATTAGTTAAGTGAATCTTTTATAAGTCATTTATATGGATACTAAATTTATTAGAGTACTGGGTATCGTAGCTACGATAATGTCTATCGCTATGTATGTTTCTTATATTCCCCAGATTATTGGAAATATAAGAGGAGACAAAGGAGATTATATACAGCCACTTGTTGCTGCAATCAATTGTAGTTTATGGGTTACTTATGGTGCTAAGCGAAAAGATTGGCCTTTGGCTGCAGCCAATATGCCTGGCATATTGTTTGGATTAATAGCTTGCTTTACAGCTTTATATAATTTCTAGTAAGTGAGTCATATTTTGAATAATAGATAAGCAGTCTTGCGAGCTACAAAATATAAGGCTGCAATGAAAGTATTTCATTATTTTTGTCAATAAGTGAGAAATAAATATTCATTAATAAAAAGATAGTATATGAAAGCTTTATTAGTAGTCGATTTACAAAATGATTTTCTTCCTGGCGGAAGCTTAGCAGTAGCAGATGGAGATCAGATTATAGAAGTTATTAATACTATACAATCAAAATTCGATATCATTATAGCCACTCAAGATTGGCATCCATTTGATCATAAAAGTTTTGCAAGTCAGCACCCAAATAATAGTGTATTTGATGAAGTAGATTTAAATGGGTTACCTCAAGTCCTATGGCCAGATCATTGTGTACAAGGGACAAAAGGCGCACAATTTACTGATATATGGGATAGTAGAAGAGTAGAAGCCATTTTTAGAAAAGGAATGGACAAAGAAGTAGATTCCTATAGCGGTTTATTTGACAATGGTAAACGCAACAGCACTGGACTTTTGGGATACTTAAAAGAGAAAGATATAACAGAAGTATATGTTTGCGGATTAGCAGCTGAGTTTTGTGTTTACTATACAGCGAAAGACTTAGCAGATGCTGGTATTACTACTTATTTTCTGAATTTTGCAACTAAGCCTATTTCAGAGGACGGTTTAGAAGCGGCTAAAAAAATATTAAAAACGGCTAAAGTTTCTATTTTAGAGTCGGAAAAAGAATTAGAATTTTAGAAAATAACATGAAAATATACCATAAGAATAATTTTTTTAAACATACTTTTTGTGAGTGGAAAGAGATTCCTCTTTCATTTATAGAAGGAAAAAAAGCAAACCATAAGAGCAAAGCGGGAAGTCAATATTACTTTGACGAAGAAGGAGTAGCGCGATACTCAAATCATTGGGGCAGAGCGGCTAACTGTAGATGGCGTTTGTTGTCAAATAATAAAAATGGCAATGGCTATTACTTAGGATATGCGAAGTGGTCTGACTTTTTTCCCAATAATGAAAATGAGCGTTTATACGCTATCATTTATAATAAAGAAGATAATTATGTGACTTTTCAGCACAAGGGTTGTCTTAATGACGTTGACACAGTATTTAGAACTGCAGAAGAAACAGGAAAGAGGATTTCTAAAATAAAAGAAATATTGAGTACTGATAGTTGGTTCAAGTACTTTGAAAATATTGAAATAGAAGAGGCAAGAGAGTTTTTAGTAAAAAGTATGATTTTTACGAATGAGGACTTTAATACTCTTAGAAAACGATTGTTTAATTTATCAAAAGAAAAAAAATAGTTTTAAATTTTTATTTTTTTTGTAAATTTGATTACACGCTAGAAAAAAGAGAAGTGTGATTAAATCTAATTAACATTTTGAATTATGAAAAAAATTACATTATTAGCTGCTTTATTAGTAGGAGGTTTAGTAAGTGCAAATGCACAAAAAATTGATACTCCTCAGTTATCTGCAAAAGTTGGAACTACTCCAATCAAACAAGGTAACTGGATTGTAGGGGGTGCTTTAGGATCTACTGGATACAGTTTTGAAGAAGAAAGTTTTAATATTAATATTTCGCCAAGAGCTGGATACTTTATTTCTGATGGTATTGCTGTAGGTCTTGAGTTAGGTGCTGGATTACAGACTGTAAAAGACGGAGACAATGTTTGGAATTATAAAGTAATGCCATTTGCTCGTTATTATTTCCCAGAAGGGGCTAGCGAAACTGGACGTTTCTTTGGACAAGGAAGTATTGGTATTTCTGGAGCTGATATTGCAGGAGAAAGTGATACTTCTTTTGCATTCGCAATCAATGCTGGTTACTCTCACTTCGTGAGTCGTAACGTAGCTTTAGAAGCTATTGTAGGATATAACTATAGTAAATCAAACCAAGCAAATGCTTCTTCTCAAAATGGATTAGGTATTGCATTTGGTTTCCAAATTTTCTTAGGAAAATAATATTTAGATTAAATAGATTTTTTTTTAAAGCCAGACTGAAAAGTCTGGCTTTTTATATTGTAAAGGTTTTGTAAGATTAATCGTGACATTCCATCATTAATAAATCTCCTTGGTCATAAGTGATAGAAACAATCCCATCCTCTGATACTGAATTACTACTTCCTGTGCGATAGCCTATAGTTAGGCTTTCATTATTAAGTGGATATAGTAGATTTGTAGAGACTATTCCAGTAACTGTTCCCACTGGAATTAATGATATTATAGTATCTTTTTCATACCATTTTTTGAATTGATTAGGAATTCGATAGATTTTTGAATAATCATCTAAGACTACTATTTTAAGTTTATCTTTATATCGAACGATATTAGTAATATTAGTAATAGTATGGTCTGCACGCTTACCAGTAGCCCAAACTACATTGGCAGCCGGAATATTTCGCTCTACTAAATAGTTAAATGCTTTTTCTAAATCAGTGCTATCTTGATCTGAGATATGTACTACTTCCATAGGATATTGTTGTTCGGCATAATAATATGGATCAAAGTCTCTATCAAAATCTCCGATAAGAACATCTACTTTAATACCTAATTCTAGTACGCGTTCTATTGCTGAATCAAGAACTACTACAAGTGGCGACCATTCTAATAACTGTCCTAAAAGTTCGTCGCTACAACTAGCGCCATTTGCAATAATCAAGGCAGGCTCTTGATCATCTCTAACTATATGATGTGATGACATTTCTTTTTGTTTAGATTACAAAATAAAGAAATACCTATTATAAAAGCGTTATTTTTTTGATAAAAAGTATTCTTTGTCCCATGTATATGCTTTATATTTGACAACGTAACACAAAAACAACAATAATCATGATGAATTTATCACAAGAACAGTGGTGGGAACAATATCAAGAAAATCCTGATGCTGTTATACTTGACGTTCGTACAGAGGAAGAAGTAGAAGAAAAAGCTATACCAAATTCAATTAATATTGATATTTATAGAGGACAAGGTTTCTTGGATGATGTTGAAAAACTTGATAAATCTAAGCATTACTTCGTTTACTGTAAAGCAGGAGGAAGAAGTAATCAAGCTTGTTTATTAATGGAACAACTTGGTTTTGAGAATACTTTTAATTTATTAGGAGGTATCACAGAGTGGGAAGGTCCTACAATCTAATATAAGGGTCAACTTAGGTTGGCTCTTTTTTGTATTCTATAGTTTCCATCTTTAGTAAAGTGTCTTGCTTTTTATTATAAATTTTTAGGCAATTCCTTTAAAAAAGCCTTTGTATATTTGTGTTCACAATATTTAAATTAAAAACCTTTAGGTAAGGTCTATTGATATTTTATGGTTAAAATTCATTTTATAGTAAATCCAATTTCAGGTAAGGGAAAACACAATATTACATTAGAATATGTTAAAGGTTTTTTTGATGAAAAGAACTATGATGTAGCTCTTTCTTATTCAACTTACAAAAAACATGCTGTAAAATTAACACAACAAGCAATTGAGAGTGGAGCGAATATTGTGGTAGCTTGTGGAGGAGACGGAACTATACATGAGGTTGCTACTGAATTAGTAGGAAAAGATATATTGTTTGGCGTAGTGCCAGTTGGTTCAGGAAATGGATTAGCATCTAATTTATCAATTCCTAAAGATATTGAACAAGCAATATTGAAAGTGAGAGATGGAGAAGAAGTTAAGATGGATGTAGGTGCAGTAAATGGTGATTACTTTTTTAGTAATATGGGCTTTGGTATTGATGCCACAATTATCGATAATTATGAAAAATCTGGTAAGCGCAAATTAGGAGCATATATAAAAGCAGCTTTAAATTCTGCACAGCAATATCAAGCTAAAAGAATGCGCGTAACTGCAAACGGTGAGACAAAGGAGGTTAACCCTCTGTTATTGTTCATTTCTAATAGTAATGAAATGGGATACAATATGTCGCTAACGCCAAAAGCTAGTTTGACAGATGGATTGATTGATTATCTAATGGTTCCTAAAATAAATTTATTAAAACAATTGACCTTTGGGTTGTATGTTTTGCTTAAGAAAACAGAGAAGTTTAGAAAAACAGATTATTTTCAAGCAAGTGAGATAATGGTTGAAATTCCAGATCACAGTATAAATGGGATTCAGATGGATGGTGAATATTATGAATATGAAACAAATACATTCAAAATTGAAGTTTTAAAAGGAGCTTTAAGAGTATTGTCATAAAGAGAAAAAGGAAGATTATTAATTAACAAAGTTTCGGTATAAGTTTTACTAAACTTATATAAAAATCGTAACTTTGTATTTCGTATATAAACAACAAATAATAAAAAATATTATGAATTCATTTGACGTAGTTGTAATTGGTTCAGGACCTGGAGGATATGTGTCTGCTATTCGTTGTGCACAATTAGGATTTAAAACTGCTATTATAGAGAAATACTCTACATTAGGAGGAACTTGCTTAAACGTAGGTTGTATTCCATCAAAAGCATTATTATCATCGACTCATCACGTTGAAGAGATGAAACATTTTGCTGATCATGGTATTGAACTTCAAGGAGAAGCTAAAATTGATTTAGCGAAGATGATTGAACGCAAACAAGCTGTAGTAGATCAAACTTGTGCGGGAGTAAAATACTTGATGGATAAAAACAAGATCACTGTATTTGAAGGTGTTGGATCGTTTGAAAATGCAACTACAATTAATGTAACTAAAAACGATGGATCAGTTGAGACAATTGAAGCAAAAAATACAATTATTGCTACAGGGTCAAAACCATCTACATTGCCATTCATTACATTAGATAAAGAAAGAATCATTACTTCAACAGAAGCTTTAAAATTACCTGAGATACCAAAACACCTTATCATTATTGGAGGAGGAGTTATTGGACTTGAATTAGGTCAAGTTTATTTAAGATTAGGATCGCAAGTAAGCGTTGTAGAATATGCAGATCGTATTTTACCTACAATGGATGGAGCTGTTTCTAAAGAGTTGACTAAAGTGCTTAAAAAACAAGGTGTTAAATTCTATACATCTCATAAAGTACAAGGAGTAGAAAGAGTTGGAGATTTAGTAAAAGTTACTGCTGAAGATAAAAAAGGAGAACTTGTAACATTAGAAGGAGATTATGCTTTAGTGGCTGTAGGTCGTCGTCCTTACACACAAGGGTTAGATTTAGATAAAGCTGGTGTTAAAGTAAATGAGAGAGGACAAATTGAAGTAAACGATCATTTACAAACTACAACTCCTAATATCTATGCAATTGGTGATGTTATCCGTGGAGCAATGTTAGCTCACAAATCAGAAGAAGAAGGAGTATTAGTTGCTGAATATTTAGCAGGACAAAAACCACATATTGATTATAACTTGATCCCAGGTGTAGTTTACACATGGCCAGAGGTTGCGTCTGTTGGAAAAACAGAAGAACAATTAAAAGAAGCTGGTGTAGAGTATAAAGCTGGTAGTTTCCCATTTAAAGCTTTAGGTAGAGCTAGAGCAAGTGCAGATACAGATGGATTCGTTAAAATATTAGCTGATAAAAATACAGATGAGATTTTAGGTATACATATGGTAGGAGCTCGTGCAGCAGACTTAATTGCAGAAGCAGTTGTAGCAATGGAATACAGAGCATCGGCTGAAGATTTAGCTAGAATGTCTCATGCTCACCCTACTTTTGCAGAAGCTATCAAAGAAGCAGCATTAGCAGCAACTGACAATAGATCATTACACGTATAAGTAGAGATACTTAATTCGATAGTAAAAGCCCATATTTTATAAGTATGGGCTTTTTTTGTTGCATATATAAATCTTTTTTCTAAATTTGGATTAACAATTAATTAACAAAACGTAATTTATGAAAAAAGTAATTCTTTCTTTTCTAATGATAGGGAGCTTAATATCATGTTCTAGTGATGATAATAAGAATGAAAATGTTGATCCAATCTTTTCGCAAGAATATACACCTTTGAAAGATTTGAGTGAATTAGCCGCTGGTAAATATCAGTATGTAGGTAATAAGATAGGTGATCAGAAAGTGGGTATCATTAGTCAGGAAGACACTTCTTGCAAAAAAAAATGATTTCCTTAATGTAAATAAATCTGAAAGTAAGGAATTAGTCTCTATGACTTATGGGAATTATAATTTGGAGCAAACAAATAATAAGAAGGAATGTAAGCTGATCTGGGAATACCCACGAATAATTAAAGATATTCAATTAAAGTCTGCTGGAATAATTAATGTCGATGTAATCGATGAGTATAACAGACCACTAACTGAAACGGAAAAAGAACAATATCCAGGAAAAGAATCTATTATAGATTATAAAGTTCATTTCAGAGGAGATTTAGAAATTGGTTTTCAGGCTGGCTACTTAAGACTTGAAGATGAAATATCTAATTATTCAAAAGGATCTCAGATAAGTGGAAAGTCTTATTTATATTTCAAAAAGCAATAGATAAAATTCTTGAAACCTACAGTTAGATTGCTATAAATACTAACAATTTATTGGGTATTTTATTAGTTTATAATTCTTAGATTTGTTTTTCAATGCTAAAATAAACTAGGTCAATATAAGTGTGACTTAGAAAAAATAGAAAACAATAAGATTTATGATATCATATAATAAAGAGAGTAAACAATTAGAAATTAATGATAACTATAAGGGAAGGTTGCAATCGTCAAGAATTATGTCTTCTCTTATTTTAATTATGGCAATACTTAAGCTATACTTAGCAAACTGGAATCAACCAAGAGAAATGGATTATGTATTTTGTATTATTGCTGCAGTATTTGCTTATTTGTGTTTTAAGAGCTTTTTTAAAAATACAGCAATCGATAAAATAGATAAGACCTCAATTAAGTTTGTGAAGATGCCAAGGTTATTGGCTACTAAAGCTACTATTAAACTTACAAACGGTAAGAATCGAGATGTTTTTGGTTTAAAGACACAAGCTTCTAAGGATAGCTTTAAAAAAGTTTTGTCAGATGCTAAAATACAGGTAATCTAATGTCTTATTGTGAATTTGTAAATGCATTAGAAGAGGGAACAGATAACCCTAATAAATATTATCATGATTATGAATATGGTTTCCCATTAGAGGATGATAATGAATTATTTGAGCGCTTAGTTCTTGAGATCAATCAAGCTGGTTTAAGTTGGACAACTATTTTAAAGAAAAGAGATAACTTCCGAAAAGCATTTGACAATTTTGATATTCAAAAAGTAGCGCACTATCAAGATGATAAAATAGAAGAACTCTTAAGTGATGCTGGTATTATTAGAAATAAGCTCAAGATTAACGCAGCTATATATAATGCTAATAGTATTATCGCATTACAGAAAGAGTATGGATCATTTAAAGAATGGTTGGCTATTCAGAATTTTGAATCTATAGAGCAAGCGGTAAAACTGTTTAAGAAGCACTTTAAGTTTGTAGGAGGAGAGATAGTAAATGAATTCTTGATGAGTACAGGGTATTTGCCAGGAGCACATGATGAGAGTTGTAAAATAAATAAGGAACTATTGAAAAATAGTTAGGCGATATTAAAACTATCAGGTTAAAAAACTTAAGAAAAGGCTATTTCTGAAAATGGAATAGCCTTTTCTTATTTAATTTGGTAAAAAGGTATCATTATTGTAGTTGTTTAAAAACTTTAACGAGCTTTCTTTTTTCTCTGGGAGTTTTTTAGTTAATATTGTAGCTTAGTTTTATTTAAATAATAGAAGAATGAGTAATACTCTGCCACTTAGGACAGTAACGGTTACACGCTATATCACACCTTTGCGAGAAGGAGGGTCTTTGCCTGCTTTAGCAGAGGCAAATGACGGTTTTAAGTATGTATTAAAGTTTAGAGGTGCTGGTCATGGAGTGAAAGCTTTAATTGCTGAACTATTAGGAGGATTGATTGCTGATAAATTAGGTCTATTAGTACCTGAACTGGTATTTGCAGAACTAGGAGAAGAGTTTGGTCGTACAGAAGCTGACGAAGAGATACAAGACTTGTTGCAGTTTAGTAAGGGATTAAATCTCGCTTTGCATTTCTTATCAGGGGCGTTGACATTTGATCCTGCAGCAGAGGATATCTATTCTTTATTAGCCTCAAAGATTGTATGGCTAGATGCTTTTATTACAAATGTAGATAGAACGTTTAGGAATACTAATATGCTTATTTGGCATAAAGAGTTATGGCTGATTGATCATGGTGCTTCTTTTTACTTTCATCATTCTTTTACTAATTGGGAGAAAAGTGCTTTGACACCTTTTAGTTTTATTAAGGATCATGTATTGCTACCGCAAGCTAGTAAATTAGATCAGGTTAATGATGAGTTCAAAAAAGTATTAACGCCAGAGGTATTAGCTGAAATAGTAAATCAATTACCAGATACATGGCTAGAGTGGGAGGAAAGTGATCTTTCTCCACAAGAGATAAGAGATATTTATCTAGCTTTTTTAATGAAGCGACTGGAGAATTCAGATATTTTTGTAAATGAAGCTAAAAAACTGAGAGATGCAAGTGTATGAGTATGCAGTAATTCGTTTTGTTCCTAAAGTAGAGCGAGAGGAATTTATAAATATCGGATTATTGTTATTTAGCAAGTCAAAAAGAATGCTATTATCTAGAGTTTATTTGAATGAAGAGAAAATAAAAAGCTTCGAAAGCGAAGTAGATTACAGCACTCTAGTGAAGTATGCAAAAGCATTTGAGCAAATTGCAAATGGACAGAAATGTAATAATCCTATTTCAACGCTTGAAGTATCTGAGCGATTTAGATGGTTAAGTGCTGTTAAAAGTTCGTGTATTCAGACTTCTAGGCCTCACCCAGGTCTAGCTTTAAATATGGAAGATGAATTTGAAAAACTCTTTGTAGAACTAGTATTATAATTAAATGCCATTATATCGATTCAGAGATAGTGTTATCATTAAAATTAAGCAAATTCTGCTTAGATTGCCTTTTGCAATAAGTTTTCTAACACTTTTTATTTTATTATATGATTTAGGATTTAATACACTAAATGATTATCAAGTAACATTAAACAATATTTATATTGTTTGTTTGTCTATAGGTATGCTTACTATCATTAGTAGATATATAGATAAAGATCATCACAATAGTATTGGGGTAAGAGTCTTCGATATTTTTAGTGTTATTTTATTCCTGCTCTTAATAGTTTTTCGCTGGAACTCAGAGCAAGTAACTCACTTCTACGACAGTAATGCAGTGATATTCTTTGCTGTATTCTTAATGTTAGTAAGAGAGTTTTCAATGCTCCAGTTAAATCTTAATAAAACAAGATTAAATCCAGCACAGCTTTTTATTGCTAGTTTTTTATTAATCATATTTATAGGAGCATTTATGCTCTCATTTCCCAAGGCAACTATTACACCAGGTAGCCTTCGATATATAGATGCCTTATTTACAGCTACCAGTTCTGTATGTGTGACAGGGTTATCTACTGTGGATATAGGGACTGAGTTTACCTTATTTGGGAAGACTGTCATGATATTCTTAATGGAATGTGGTGGATTGGGAATCATGACTATTGCTAGTTACTTTAGTTACTTCTTTAGAGGTAAGACCTCATATGGCAATCAATTAGTTATGAAAAATATGTCTTCTATAGATAAATTAGGAGATGTATTTGCTACTCTAAAACGCATTATAATCATATCTGGAATCATTCAATTTTTAGGAATGATAGGAATTTTTATTACTATAAGACATCAAGAATTTAATTCTTTGTTCGATAGAGTATTTTTCTCTATTTTTCATGGGGTGTCTGCTTTTTGTAATGCTGGGTTTTCTACCCTCCCAGATAACCTTTATACGATTGAATATCGCTATAATTATCCATTACATTTGATAATAGCAGGATTATTTATACTTGGTGGTCTTGGTTTTCCAATTGTTTTTAATATTTATATGTATGTAAAACATTTGATTGTAAATAGATTACTCCCTTTTAGTTTCAAAGAAGAAAGTCTATATGTACCTAGGGTTATTAATTTGAGTACACGTATTATATTAATTACTACAGGTATTTTAATCGTAGGAGGTACTTTATTAATATATGTATTTGAAAAAGATAGCGCATTAGCTGAACACGAAGGAATTGGTAAAGTAATAACAGCGTTTTTTACTGCTACTTCGCCTAGGACAGCGGGATTTGCCACAGTTGATGGAGGTCTTTTTAGTATTTCAACCTTCTTGTTAATCATGCTTTTAATGTGGATTGGAGCTTCGCCAATATCAACGGGAGGAGGGATTAAGACTAGTACATTTGCCATTGCACTTCTCAATGTATGGACATTAGCAAAAGGGAAATCAAAGATTGAAGTTTATAGAAGACAAATAGATGATGTGTCAGTTCAACGTGCCTTTGCAATTATAATGCTATCATTATTTGTAATTGGAGTAGCTATCTTTGCATTGTCTTATTTTGAACCTAAAATGAATTTAATTCACTTGGCTTACGAAGCTTTCTCTGCTTATAGTACCGCTGGACTAAGTGCAGGTATTACGGGTAAATTAACTGATCCTAGTAAAGTTACAATTATATTAGTAATGTTTATAGGAAGGGTAAGTATGTTAACTATCTTGATTGCAATGACTAGAAAAGATAAATTCAATAATTATAGTTATCCAAAAGAAGAAATATTAATCAATTAATCTAACAAATAGAATATGAAATATATAATCATAGGTTTGGGAAATTTCGGTGCCTCATTAGCACAAAAATTGACTGAACAAGGAAATGAAGTTATTGGTATTGATAAGAATATGGCTAGAGTCGATTCTTATAAAGACAAGATTTCACATACTATCTGTTTAGATTCTACTGATCAGTATATAATGGCTGGGCTTCCTCTTGCTAATACAGATATTGTAATTGTAGCAATAGGTGAGGATCAAGGGGCAAATATTATGACTACTGCAGTATTAAAAAACTTGAATGCTAAGCGATTAATTAGTCGCGCTATTACACCTTTGCATGAAAATGTTTTACAAGCAATAGGGGTAGATGAAATAGTACATCCTGAAGAAGAAACAGCGGAACGTTGGGCGAAAAAACTTTGTATAAAAGGGGTAGTAGATTCATATGAGATTAATGGACGATATAGTATTGTAGAGATTACAGTATCTGATCGTTTTGCGGGGCGTACTATTGGTGAAATAGCATTTAGAACAAACTATAATCTTGTAGTCCTTACTACGCTAAAAGTAAGAGAGGAAAAGAGTTTCTTAGGATCTCATAAAAAAGTACACGATGTACAAGGAATTGCTAATTATGATACTGTACTTAATAAAGGTGATATTATGGTGGTCTATGGTGATAATAGAGACATTAAAAAAATACTAGCAGAATAATTTATATTGAATATGGTTCATCAGGTTAATAATGCAATTAATGACTTACTCAAGCATGACAATACAGGCTATAGAATGCCTGTTCTGTTTATTGGTCATGGATCTCCAATGAATGCTATTGAGAATAATGAGTTTTCAAGGTATTGGGAGCGACTAGGGCAAAGTTTACCTAAGCCAAGGGCTATTGTGGTTGTGTCTGCGCATTGGTTAACCAGAGGGACTTTTGTAACAGCTGCAGAGCAGCCAATAACTATCCATGATTTTGGTGGGTTTCCACAAGAATTATTCGATGTGCAATATCCTTGTGATGGTGCGCCTAATTTGGCTGTAGAAACGCAACATTTAATCACTTCTACTGATGTTCATGAAGATTTAGAATGGGGATTAGATCACGGTAGCTGGTCTATTTTAAGACGGATGTATCCCGATGCAAATATTCCTGTTATTCAACTTAGTATTGATTATTACCAATCAGGAGATTTTCATTATAAAATAGGTCAAGAGATAGCTGCATTGAGAAATAAAGGAGTTCTTATTATAGGTAGTGGTAATATAGTCCATAATTTACGACAAGTAGATTGGGCTAGGATAACAGAAGATAATTACGGGTATGATTGGGCAAAAGAGAGTAATTCTCTTATTACTCGAAGTGTTTTGGAGCGAGATAATAAATCGTTGATTAATTATCGATTAATGGGAGAAGCTACACACTTGGCAGTACCAACACCAGATCACTATTATCCTCTATTATATGTCTTAGGTGCTTCAAATAGCAATGATCAAATAACGATATTTAATGATAAGTTTGTTGGTGGTTCACTGAGTATGACATCCTATATTTTTCATTAAGAAGATTTTAAATAAGAAAAAA